>CAZQLI010000021.1:0-15226 GCA_964594145.1 uncultured Sphingomonas sp.
GAACGTCCCCGAGCCCAGCTCGAGGTCATTTTCGAACTGGTGGGTGCGGCTGCTGAAGGTCAGCGTTCCGCCATCGGGCATGGCGTCGCGGGCATTGATGGCGAGGTTGAGGACGGCAAGCTCGAGCTGGGTCGGGTCGGCCATGACCGGGGTAAGGCGCGGGTCGAGGTCGAATTTCTTCTCGATGCCCGGACCAAGCACGTTGCGAAGGAGCGGCCGCATTTCCTCGATCAGCGGCCCGACATAGGTCGGCTTCATTTCCAGCCTTTGCACCCGGCTGAAGGCGAGCAGCTGCGCGGTCAGCCGCGCCCCGCGGTCGGCCGCTGCAAGCGCATTGGTGGCATAGCGCAGCAGTTTCTCGTCCTGGACCCGCTTGATGATGAGGTCGAGGCCGCCGACCACGACGGTCAGCAGATTGTTGAAATCATGCGCGATGCCGCCGGTCAGCTGGCCGAGCGCTTCCATCTTCTGCGACTGGCGGAGCTGGTCCTGGGCGTGGCTGAGCTCGGCGGTCCGGTCCGCTACCTGTTTCTTCAGCGCCTCCTCGGCATCCTTGGCGAGGGTGACGTCGGTCGCGACGCCAATGAAGCCCGACAGATTGCCGTCCGGTCCAAGGCGCGGCTGCGATACCGACCTCAGCCAGCGCCATTCACCGTCGTGGCGAAGATAGCGCCCCTCGAGCGTGAAGGGTTTGAGGCTTGCCTCGCCAGCGACGCTTTCGGCGATCAGTCGCTCGGCGTCGTCGGGGTGGATGCGCGTTCGCCAGTCGAGCAGCCGCGCTTCCTCGCGGGAGAGGCCGGTGAACTCGGCATAGGCATCGTTGACGAAGTCGCGGGTCCGGTCGAGCCTCGTGACCCACATCATCGCCGGTGCGGAATCGGCAATCCGCCGGAAGCGGGCCTCGCTCTCGCGAAGCGCGAGTTCGGTCGCCCGCTGCTCGGTGATATCCTGGATGACCAGGATGAGCCCGATCGTCTCGCCTTCGGGGTTGCGATGAGGGACATATTGGGTCTGGACGTGAAGCAGCCCCCGAGCCTGATGGTCGAAGTCGGCGATGAACCATTGCGGCTCGCCGCGGAGCGCCGCCTCGAGCATCGGCCGGCGAAACTCATAGGCCTTGGGTCCGAGGACCTCGGCAAGGGTCTGTCCGAGGATTTCCTTGCGCGGCCGCCCCATCCACTCGGCGAGGGTGCGATTGAGGAACAGGTAGCGCTGCTCGCGGTCGACATAGGCGACCATCACCGGCAGCGTGTCGGCGATCGCCAGTATGCCTGAAAAATCGAAAGGCCCGGTGGAGAAGGCAAGCGTCGCCGCGACCGACTGGAGATCGCTCAGCGCAGCCTTGTCCAGCTCCGCCGGATCACCCTCGCCCCTGGGCGACTCAACTTCCCCCCAGTCCGCCATCACCCCAAGCTGGCCCAATTCGGGGCGAGAGTCACGCTCGCTGTGGATAAGTGCGGATAAGGTCCGGAAATATCAGTCGAAATGAAGGCGCCGGTAGCGGCCGCGAAAATATAGAAGCGGGTCGAGGCCGGCCTCGAACGTCGCCTTGCGGACCTCGCCCACGAGAATGAAATGGTCGCCGCCGTCATGCACCGCGTGGCGCGCGCATTCGAAGACCGACAGGGAATCGCGAAGGACCGGGACGCCATGTTCGCCAAGCGCCCAGGGCGTGCAGCCGAACCGGTCTTCCACCCGCGTCGAGAAGGTGATCGAGGCTGGCTGCTGCCCCGTCTGGAGCACGTTCACTGCAAAATGCTCCGCAGCGCTCAGCGGCCCGGCACTTGCGGTTGCCTTGGCAACGCAGACCAGCAGCAGCGGCGGGTCGAGGCTCACCGACGTGAAGCTGTTGGCGGTCAAGCCGACCGGCTGCCCCTCGCCGTCGAGGCAGGTGACGACCGTGACTCCGGTCGCGAAACAGCCGAGCGCGTCGCGAAGCGTTCGGGGGTCGGAGCCGGTGCGATACTCTCGGGAAACGGGCGCGTCGGTCATCGCCCAGCCAATAGCCCGGGCGCCACGCTGCGTCACCCCGCGAGGCGGCGGAGACCCGCAAGGTCGAGCCGTTCCAGTTCGGCGGCCACGGATTCCAGCGAGTCCGAGACGAAGTAGAGCGGCTGGAAGGCATCGCTCCGATAGGCGGTCCCAGCGGCGTCGGCGAGCGTGAACCGGGGCCTTGGAACATCGGCCTCGAGCGCGAAATGAGCCTCTCCGAAGCTGGAGGCGAGGCCCGCGCCGAGGATCTTCACTTCGTCATGCTCCCGGGCAAGGCCGAACTCGACCGTGTGCCAGTAGAGCCTCGAGATGGCGTCGCCGAGGCCTGCCGCGACCGCCTCGGCTCCAAGGCGGCCCATCGCCTCCATCAGCCGGGCCACCGGTTCATGGGCGAGCATCGGCACATGGCCGAATATGTCGTGGAAGCAGTCGGGCTCTTCGAGATAGTCGAGGCTTGAACGTGGGCGGATGAAATTTCCGATCGGGAAGAGCCTCCCTGCAAGCATTGCGAAGAAGGCATCGTCGGGGACCAGGCCCGGGACGGAGACGCAGCGCCAGCCGGTAAGCGGGAACAGCTTCTCGTTGAGCCGCTCGAGGTTCGGGATGCCGGGGGCATCGAGGCCGAGCGCCGAGATACCGGAAAGGAAGGGGGTCACGATGCGCGAGCCGAGATAGGGGACCTGCCGCTCGAACAGCAGGTCCCAGGTTCCATGGTCCCCGGCGCTGAACCGGTCCCAGCCCTGGGACACGACATGCCGGGCCCAGCCGGCTTCGCTGGCTTGAACCCGGTCGGCGACTGGCGGGGCGGCTTCCTCTACTTCTCGAAACATTGGTCATTCCTTTTCGCGGGCAATAAAAAACCCCGCCGAAGCGAGGTCTGGGGTGGGCGATGGTCCCGAAAGTCCGAGCGCGACGGCTCAGCCGGATGCCACCGCCAATCGATAATAGGAGAGCGCTGCCGACGTCACGGTCGGCGATGCAGGGACGAGGTCAACGGTCACGCTCATTGTGACGCAGCTTATCGCATCAACCAGATGAATAAAAGCCGACCAGGGCCGGCGGAGGGTTTTTTGCCGCCAGGTGCAACCCCGCGGCCGATTTCCGGGCTTACCGCCTTAATTGCTGGTCGCAAAGGGGTGAGGTTGGAAGGCTGCCTCCCGGCCTTGCAAAGCGCGGCCCCCGAGCGCAGAGGATCCCCGTTACAAGGAGAAATTGCCATGGCTACCGCCGCTTCCGCCGTCGAGCTCGGCCCCCTGGGTCTTGAGAATCCGATGGGCACCGACGGCTTTGAATTCGTCGAATATGCAGCTCCGGACCCCGAGCTGCTGCGCAGCCTGTTCACCAAGATGGGCTTCCCGGTAATCGCGACCCATCGCCGGAAGAACGTCACCCTGCACCGCCAGGGCGACATCAACTTCATCATCAATGCCGAGCCCGACAGCTTCGCCCAGAAATTCGCCGCCGAGCATGGCCCGTCCGCCTGCGCGATGGCCTTCAGGGTCAAGGATGCCGCCCAGGCCTTCGAACGGGCCATCAGCCTCGGCGCCCAGCCGGTCGAGTCCGACGTCGGGCCGATGGAGCTTCGTCTCCCGGCGATCGAGGGTATCGGCGGGTCGCGCCTTTACCTGATCGACCGCTACGGGGACAGGGGCTCGATCTACGACGTCGACTTCCGCTTCGAGGAAGGCTGGGAAGAGAAGGTCGCTTCGCATGACAGCCGCCTCACCTACCTCGATCATTTGACCCACAATGTGCAACGCGGCCGGATGAGCTTCTGGGCGGAGTTCTACGAGCGCCTCTTCAACTTCCGCGAGATCCGCTATTTCGACATCGAGGGGAAGGTCACCGGGCTTTTCTCCAAGGCGATGACCAGCCCGTGCGGCAAGATCCGGATCCCGCTCAACGAGAGCCAGGACGACAAGAGCCAGATCGAGGAGTTCCTGCGCGAGTATAAGGGCGAGGGCATCCAGCACATCGCGCTCGGAAGCTCGGACATCTACCAGAGCGTAGACATTCTGAGGGATCGCGGCATTCCGTTCCAGGATACGCCAGACACCTATTATGAGCAGGTCGACGAGCGCGTGAAGGGGCACGGGGAGCCGACCGCAGAGCTGGCCAAGCGCCGGATCCTCATCGACGGGGCCCCGACCGAGGGGCAGGGGCTGCTGCTCCAGATCTTCACCCAGAACGTCATCGGGCCGATCTTTTTCGAGATCATCCAGCGCAAGGGCAACGACGGCTTCGGCGAAGGCAATTTCAAGGCGCTGTTCGAATCGATCGAGCTCGACCAGATCCGTCGCGGGGTGATTGACGCCGAATGAGCCAGCAGGACGCCGACGCGCTTGCCCGGCGCGTTGCCCATGCAATGCTCGCCAACGAGGGCACGGGAAAGGCGTGGGGCATTGAGATCGAGGAGGCCCGCGAGGGCTATTCGCGGATCCGCATGCGGCTGCGCGCCGACATGCTGAACGGCCACCGCCAGGCCCATGGCGGAATGATCTACGCCCTCGCCGACACCGCCTTCGCCTATGCCTGCAACAGCCGCAACCTGCGGACCGTCGGGGCGCAGGCGACGATGGTCTTCCTCGACGGGGCAAGGGAGGGGGAGATGCTTGTCGCGGAAGCCCATGAGCAGGCGCTGGTCGGGCGCTCGGGCGTCTATAACGTGAGCGTCCGAACCGACAGCGGCCGGCCCGTGGCCGAGTTCCAGGGGTTTTCACGATCGATCGGGGGTTCCTACATAGATAGCGGAGAAACCGATTGAACGACGCCTTTATCTGCGATGCCGTGAGGACCCCGGTCGGCCGATACGCCGGTGCGCTGAAGGAAGTGCGCGCCGACGATCTCGCTGCGATTCCCCTCAGGGCGCTGAAGGAGCGCAATCCCGGCGTGGACTGGTCGGCGCTCGACGACCTCATCCTCGGCTGCGCCAACCAGGCGGGCGAGGATAATCGCAACGTCGCGCGCATGGCGGCGCTGCTCGCCGGGCTTGGCACCTCCACTCCCGGGACGACCATCAACCGCCTTTGCGGATCCGGGCTCGATGCCGTGGCCATGGCGGCCCGGGCGATCAAGGCAGGCGAGGCCGACCTCGTCATTGCCGGCGGGGTCGAGAGCATGACCCGGGCGCCGTTCGTCATGCCCAAGGCCGAGGCTGCGTTCGGCAGGGCCAATGCCGTTTATGACACGACCATCGGCTGGCGGTTCGTCAACGCCAGGCTCAAGGCCGAGTTCGGGATCGATTCCATGCCCGAGACGGCCGAGAATGTTGCCGAGGAGTTCCAGGTCAGCCGCGAGGACCAGGACAAGTTCGCGGCGGAGAGCCAGCGCCGGGCAGCGGTTGCCCAGGCCAACGGCCGGCTTGCCGCCGAGATCGTCCCGGTCACCATAGCCCAGCGGAAGGGGGATGCGCTGGTCGTCGAGCGCGACGAACATCCCCGGGAGACCAGCATCGAGGCGCTGGCGAGGCTGAAGCCGATCGTTCGGGAGGGCGGGAGCATCACGGCAGGCAATGCAAGCGGGGTCAATGATGGCGCCGCGGCGATGATCATCGCCTCGCGTGCCGCCATCGAGCGGTACGACCTGGTGCCGCGCGCCCGGGTCATGGGCGCTGCGGTAGCCGGGGTTCCGCCGCGGATCATGGGCATTGGCCCGGCGCCGGCGACCAACCGCCTGCTCGACCGGCTGAGCCTCCAGGTCGGCGACCTCGACGTGATCGAACTGAACGAGGCATTTGCAGCGCAGGGGCTGGCGGTGATGCGGCAGCTCGGGCTTCCCGACGATGCCGCCCACGTCAATCCCAACGGCGGGGCGATCGCGCTCGGCCACCCGCTGGGCATGTCGGGCGCACGTCTCGCGCTCACCGCAACCGAGGAACTGCAGCGCCAGGGCGGCCGCTACGCGCTCGCCACCATGTGCATCGGCGTCGGACAGGGGATTGCGCTGGCACTGGAGCGGGCGTGACGAGCGAGGCCATCCGAGCCGTCCTCGAGACGGTCATGGACCCGGAAATCCCGGTGATCTCGGTGGTCGACCTCGGCATCGTCAGGGCGATCGAGGAGGGGCGGGTGATCATTACCCCGACCTATTCCGGCTGCCCGGCCACGGACGTCATCGAGCGGTCGATCCGCGAGGCACTGGACTCGAACGGTTTTCGGGGCGTCGTCATCGAGACCAGGCTCGACCCGCCCTGGACCACCGACTGGATCAGCGAGGAAGGCAAGGCCAGGCTCCGCGATTATGGCATCGCGCCGCCCGAGCTGGCGAAGACCGCGACCTGCCCGCGTTGCGGCTCGACCAATAGCCAGGAAATCAGCCGCTTCGGTTCAACGCCGTGCAAGGCCCAGTGGCAATGCCAGGACTGCCTTGAGCCGTTCGACCGGTTCAAGTGCCACTGATCAGCCGCACTGTCCGCGGTGGAGCAGCTTGTGGTCGGCAAGGGTAAGAGCGACCATCGCCTCGACCACCGGTGCCCCGCGTATCCCGACGCATGGATCATGCCGGCCCCTCGTCACCGCTTCCATTTCCTCGCCCGCGGCATTGATGCTTGGGACCGGGATCCGGATCGAGCTGGTCGGCTTGAACGCCACTCGCACGACGATCGCCTGGCCGGTGGAAATGCCCCCGGCAATCCCGCCTGCATGGTTGGACTCAAAGGTTGCACCGGCGCGCATCGCATCGGCGTTCTCGCTTCCCCTGAGCCTCGCAGCGCCAAAGCCATCGCCGATCTCGACGCCCTTCACGGCGTTGATCCCCATGCAGGCCGCCGCGAGCTCGGAATCGAGCTTGGCGTAAAGTGGCGCACCCCAACCAGCCGGGACACCGGTGGCAACGCACTCGACGATACAGCCAAGGCTGTCGCCGCTTCTTCGAGCCTCGTCGAGCATCTCCTGCCAGAGACTCTCGTCCCTGACCCCGCCGATCTCGGTCACGGACGCCGCGATTTCCACTTCCGGGATCACCAGCCTTGCTACCGCCCCGCCGGCAACCCTCATCGCCGTTTCCCGGGCGGAGGAGCGGCCACCGCCGCGCGGGTCGCGGAGCCCATATTTGGCCTCGTAGGCAAAATCGGCATGACCCGGGCGGAACGGCGCCCCTTCGGGGTAATCCGCTGACCGGGCGTCGACATTGTCGATCATCATCGAGATGGGGGTCCCGGTGGTCCGGCCTTGGTAGACGCCCGACAATATCCGCACCCGGTCCGGCTCCTGGCGCGGCGATACATTGGCCGAGGTTCCAGGCCGCCGGCGATCGAGAAAGCGCTGCACGAACGGCTCGTCGAGCTCGATCCCCGGCGGGCAGCCGTCGATGACACAGCCGATGGCCGGACCGTGGCTCTCACCCCAGCTGGTCAGGCGGAAGAGATGGCCGAAGCTGTTGATGCTCATTGGATATCCGCTCCAATCGCTCGCATGACGTCCTCGAAGCCGGGAAAACTGGTGCCGATCATCTCCGCCTGGTCGACTTCGACGGCTTCTTCCGACGCGAGCCCCAGCGCAAGGAATGCCATGGCGATACGGTGGTCGCCCTGGGTCGCGATCCGCCCGGCCCCGCGGACTTTTCCGCGGCCGAACACGCGAAGCGTATCGCCGTCGGCAAATGCGCTCACCCCGCAGGCAGTCAGCCCGGCAACGATCGCGCCCAGCCGGTCGCTTTCCTTGACCCTAAGCTCGGCAAGGCCCTCGATCACGCTCTCGCCCTCGGCAAAGGCGCAGGCGATCGCCAGTGCCGGGATCTCGTCGATCATCGCCGGGACCCGCTCGGCGCCGATGTGGCACGGCCGCAGCGCCGAGTAGCCGATCTCGACGTCGGCAATGATTTCGCCCGACTGGATCCGTTCGCCGGAAAGGCTGAGGTCCGCGCCCATCGAATCGAGCGCCTCGTAAAAGCCCGTTCGCAGCGGGTTGACCATCATCCCGCGGACAAGGACCCTCGAGTCCGGGACGATTGCCGCCGCCAGGAGCGGGAATGCGGCGGACGAAGGGTCAGCCCCGATCGCCAGCTCGCAGCCCCTGAGCGTCCGGCGCTCACCAAGCGAGACGGTCCAGCCTTCCGGCGAATCCTCGACCGACAGTTCGCAGCCGAAGCGCGAAAGCATGATCTCGCTATGGTCGCGGCTTGGCACCGGCTCGATGACCCGGACGTCGGAGGCGGTTCCGAGCCCGGCGAGCAGAATTGCCGACTTGACCTGCGCCGAGGCAGGCTCGTTGCGGTGGCCGATGCCCCCCAGCCGGTCCCCCTCGATGGTAAGCGGCAGCCGGCCATTGCCCGACACTTTTGCCCCCATCCGCTGAAGCGGGACGGCGACCCGGTTCATCGGCCTCGACGAAAGGGACTCGTCGCCCACGAGGGTGGCAGAGACGCCCGGCATTCCGGCAACCGCGCCCATCAGCAGCCTCGCAGCCGTCCCGCTGTTGCCGCAGTCGACCGGCTCGTCCGGGGTCGCCCAGCTTCCACCTTCGACGATCCATTCCGACCCTTGGCGGTCGACCCTCGCCCCGAAAGCCTGCACCGCGCTTGCGGTCGCCATGACGTCGGCGCTCTCCAGCAGCCCGGAAACGCGGGTCCTGCCCTCGGCCATGGCGCCAATGATGAGAGCCCGGTGCGAACAGCTCTTGTCACCCGGGACCGCGGCCTCTCCGGCAAGCGGCCGGGCGCGTCGTGAAACGAGCTTCACCCGATCAGCGCCGCGACATGGGCAGCAAGGTCGATTGCCTGGGCGCGGTTGAGCCTCGGGTCACAGGCGGTGAGCCAGTTCCGGTCCAGCTCGTCGATCGATGCCGGCCCCCTCCCGCCGATGCACTCGGTGACGTCGAGCGCGCACATCTCGAGATGGACCCCGCCGGCATGGACCCCCTCGGCCCTCGCAATGGCGATGAAGGCATCGATTTCGGCCAGGATGTCGGGGAGACGCCGGACCTTGCGCCCTTCGACCAGGCTGGTGTTGCCGTGCATGGGATCAACCGTCCAGACGATGTTCCGTCCGCGCATCGCCCGCATCAGGGGCGGAAGCAGCTTGGCGACCTTGTCCGCACCGAGGCGCGCGATCAGGACGAGCTTGCCCGGCCGGTCACGCGGATCGAGGCGATCGACCAGCCGGAGAAGCTCGTCCGGACCAATGGTCGGGCCGCACTTCACGCCGACGACGTTTTCGACGCCCCGGAGATACTCGACATGGGCTCCATCGGGCTGACGGGTGCGGTCTCCAAGCCACAGCATGTGCCCGGAGCTTGCCCACCAGCGGCCCGCCTGGTCGCGGCGCGTAAGCGGCTCCTCGTAGGGGAGGAGCAGCGCCTCGTGGCTCGTGAAAATGGTCGGGCCGGACCCGCGCGCGGCTGCGAGGCTCGCGGCCGTTCCGACCGACTGCATATGGGCCCGGATCATCCGCGCCGGGTCGGGAGCGCGCGCGCCTGCCTCGAACTTGGCGTCATTGACGATGTCGCCGCGATAGGCCGGCAGGACAATCCCGTCACGTTCCTCGTCCTGGACACTGCGCGGCTTTGCAAACTGGCCGGCAATCCGGGCAACCTCGACCAGCCGGCCCCTGGCTGCCGGCCTCAGCCGTTCGGCCATGGCATCGAACAGGCCGCTGATGCCGGCGACCTGCTCGGCGACCGGGTCGTCGAAGCTCTCGGCGCAGTCCCCGCCCTGGAGCAGGAAGCCGTTGCCGGCGGCGATGTCGGCCACCAGTTCCCGGAGCCGGGCAGCGTCGCCCAGCGCGACGACGGGCGCTGCCGCTGCAAGCCTCGCGTGGATCGCCGCCAGCTGCTCCGGTTCATCGTAGGGTGGCATCTGCAGCGCGGGGAGACCCCGCCAGCTGCCCGGGTACCATCCCTCGGCATTGACCAGCGTCGCGTTCATGGGGCCGGGCCCTAGCGCATCGCCCCGCCGGGGCAAAGAAGTTCAACTGCCTGGTCGTAGAGCTCGGGGCTTGCGGCAGCGACGACATGGCCGTCGCCAAGGCTGCTGCCACCGCACCAATTGCCGAAATGGCCGCCCGCGCCGCGGACCACCGCGACCAGGGCGTCGATATCATGGGGCTGGAGCCCCGACTCGATGACGAGGTCGAGGTCGCCCGTGGCAAGACGGGCATAGGCCATTGCGTCGAGCCCGAACCGGGTGACACGGCTGGCCCGCCGCACCCGCTCGAAGCCATCATGGTCCGGGCCTTCGAACAGGTTCGGATCGGTCGTCGACAGCCTTGCCTCGGCGATGGCAGTGCAGCCGCTCGTACGAACCGGGCTGCCGCCCCGTTCGGTGACGCCGCCAACCGCGACCAGGCGCTCGTCGAGCGCCGGGAGGTCGATCATGCCGGCGATGTGCCGACCCTCGTCGAGCAGGCCGACGAGGACCGCCCAGCTTGGAAGGCCGCAAACAAGCGCCCGGGTGCCATCGACCGGGTCCAGGCTCCAGCGGAACCGCGCTTCCGGGCGGGCCATCCCATATTCCTCGCCCCAGATCCCGTGGTCGGGATAGCGTTCCTCGATAGCCTTGCGAAGCGCCCGCTCTGCGGCGCGGTCGGCCTCGGTAACCGGGTCAAAGCCGCCTTCCATCTTGTTCTCGCAACGAAGGCCGCGAGCAAGCTCCGCGGAAATGGCTTTCCTCGCGTGGCCGGAAAGCTGCTGGAAAAACTGCCTGTCCATCGTTCCTGCTCACAAGCATCGACAGTGCAGGGAGGCAAGGCCCATGTTGCACTGCAAAAAATTGGGGTAAGCTCCGCTCTTCCCGGGAAACCGACGAGCAACCGGATCGTTAGGCAAGGGGGGCGTCCCAAGTCGGAGCGCATCCATTCTCTTGTCACTTTTCTAGCCGAGGCTTGATGCTGGACTTCGACATTCTTCCTTCGGTTGGCAAACATCCCGTCGCCGGCAGCCTGGACGAGGCGCCCTTCGGCCACATTGCACTCATTGGCAACGCGCTTCCGAGGAAATGCGGCCTTGCGACCTACACCAGCCATGTCGCCGATGCCCTCAGGCAGCGTTACCCGAGGATGCGCCTCGACCATTATGCGATGGATGACGGGACCGGCGATTTCTATCCCGACCCCATCATCACCATCGACGCGGACTCGCTCGACTCCTATCACGCCGCGGCGGAGCGCATCGAGGCGAGCGGAGCCGAGGCCATTTGGCTCCAGCATGAATATGGAATCTTCGGCGGCGAGGCCGGGTCGCACATCCTGGAACTGGTCGGAGCAACCGACCTGCCGTTGGTCCTTACCCTGCACACGGTCCTCGAGGAGCCGAGCGAAGAGCAGGAAGTGGTGTTGCGGCGGCTGGTCGATCGAGCCGAGCGAACCATCGTCATGGCCTCGCGCGGCGCGGAGATACTGAAGCGGCGCTATGGCGTTCCGGACGAGCGGCTCCGGACCATTCCGCACGGAGTGCCGGACCGGCCGCTTCGCGATCCCGACGAATTGAAGCAGCGTTTCGGATGGTCCGGGCGAAAGGTGCTGATGACCTTCGGCCTGCTCGCACCGGACAAGGGCATCCGCTACATGATCGAGGCGATGCCGGCGATCATCGCCGACCATCCCGAGGCATTGTACGAGGTCGTCGGGGCGACTCACCCGAACCAGGTCCGCCACGAGGGCGAACGCCATCGCCGCATGCTGAAGGACCTCGCCCGGGATCTCGGGGTCGAGGAACATGTCCGCTTCGTCGACCGGTTCGTCGAGCAGGAGGAACTGCTCGACATGCTCCAGGCAGCCGACATTTATGTCACGCCATATCTCAACATGAGCCAGGTGACTTCCGGGACCCTTAGCTATGCGGTCGCGGTCGGCAAGCCGGTCATCGCCACCCCCTATATCCACGCCCGCGAGATCCTCGGCGATGGCCACGGGATCCTCGTCCCGCGCTCCAATCCCGCCGCGCTCGCCAACGCGGCGCTCGATCTGCTCGGTGATGAGCTGAGGCGCATGGAGCTTGCGCGCCTCGCGTACCGGCGCGGGCGGACGATGCTCTGGCCAAGGGTGGTGGAGCAGTCCCTGGCCGGGCTTCCGGAGAGCGAGCAGCGGGCACCGGCCCAAGGCAGCCGGGCGCGCGCAGCGATGCTCCCGCTCACCGCCATCGAGCGGATGAGCGATGCAGTCGGCATCATCCAGCACGCGGTCCATTCGGTCCCCGACCGCGCCCACGGCTATTGCATCGACGACAATGCGAGGGCCCTGATGCTGATGGTTCGCCGTGGCGGCAACGACGCCTCGGCGGCGCTTGCCTCGACCTATGCGGCCTTTGTCCAGCACGGATGGCACCAGTCCCGGTCCCGGTTCCGCAACTTCATGGGTTTCGACCGGCGCTGGCTCGAGGAATCGGGGTCGGAAGACAGCAATGGCCGGACGATCTGGGCATTGGGCGTTGCAGCCGCGAGGTCGCCCTGGCCCTCCATCCAGGGCTGGGCCGAGAAGCTGTTCAACGAGACCGCCGAGATGGGCCTCGAGCTGAAGGCGCCAAGGGCCCGGGCGTTCGCCGCCTTCGGCGCAATGGAAATGCTGCACGCCCATGGCGACCACGAGCAGGCCAGGGCCCTGGTGCGCCAGTCATGCGACCAGCTGATGCAGCTGATGGCGAGGCACGCCCGGGAGGACTGGCACTGGTTCGAGCCGTCCCTCGCCTATGACAATGCCCGACTTCCCGAGTCCCTCATCCGCGGCGGAAAGCTGCTGCGCGACCCGCACATGGTCGAACGCGGCCTCGCCGCGCTGTCCTGGCTGGTCAGCCGCCAGACCAGCCCCCGCGGCTGCTTCCGGCCGGTGGGCTGCAAGAGCTTCGGCCGCGACTATGCGCCGCCGCTTGCATTTGACCAGCAGCCGCTTGAGGCAAGCGCGACGATCGACGCCGCGGCAGCGGCATTCCTCGCTACCGGCGAGGAGAAATGGCGCGGGGTCGCCGAAAATGCCTTCGGCTGGTTCTTCGGCAATAATGACGCTGGTATCCCGCTCGCCGACGCTGCTGATGGAAGCTGCTTCGACGGGCTGATGGCGACAGGGATCAACCGCAACCAGGGAGCCGAGTCGATCCTTTCGCTCCACCTCGCCTCGCAAACGATGCGGGAGGCTTTCGCCCACCGTAAACAGGCTGGACACTCGCGCGCAAGCGCCCCAGAAACGAGGTCACTCGCCGCTACCTGACAAGGTCAATGATCCAGTCCGAACTCCATCCGCTCCGGTTGAACGCGGATCCCGCGAAAGTTGTCGTCCGGCCCTTTCACCTGGCCTGGCAAAGCAGCCACTCCGACCCTGGAAGGGCGAAGCGGCTGGTCGACCAGGTATTGACGCTGAGCGATGTCGAGATCGGCCGCGCGCTTCAGCAGGTGATGAAGAATTTCGAGCAGCGCCACTGGCAGACGCGCAAGGTCTTCGAGCGCCGCTTCGTCGAGATCTCGAATCTCCTCGGCCTGTCGTCGACCGGTATCGGCGACAAGAGAAAGCAGCTGATCGGCGCCTATTTCTGCCAGGAATATAGCTATGCTGCGGCCGCGCTGATGAACCCCAGCGTCGTTCCGCACCCCGACCAGAGCGGCCTCGACCAGCACACGGTCAGGATATTGATGTCGCTTCGCGCGGTGGGCGAGGGGCACATCAGCTCGATTGCGTTCCGCGAGGGGCTGGTCAGCGACCGCGGCGCCCTGGAGCTCGCGCCCGAGCCGCCATTCGCGATGGCAGCCGATGCACCCGACCTCGACCAGCTGTCCTCGGACGGCGAGGTAACGGTCTACCGCAACGAGGATGCCAACATCTCGGGCACGGTCATCTTCCCGGTGACGCCGGCCCAGTCCAATGGGCTCGAAGACCTGCGCCTCACCCACTTCACCCACGAGGACGGCAGCACGGAATATTTCGGGACCTACACCGCATTTTCGGGCCGCGAGATTCGCTCGGAGCTCCTTTGCACGACCGATTTCAGGGCATGCCGGCTGGTGCCGATGAGCGGCGATGCCACCCGGAACAAGGGACTGGCGCTTTTCCCGCAAAAGGTCGGCGGGCGGTACATGATGATCGGGCGGCAGGACGGCCAGAACATGTTCCTGCTCGAATCCGACGACATCACCCACTGGGAAGGGGGCAAGCTGCTGATGGCCCCCAAATATGCCTGGGAGTTCATCCAGATCGGCAATTGCGGTGCCCCGATCCTGATCGACGAGGGGTGGCTGGTCCTTACCCACGGAGTGGGTGCAATGCGGCAATATGCGATCGGGGCGGTTCTCCTCGACCGCGATGATCCATCGAAGGTCCTCGGCCGGACCCGCTGGCCGATCCTCCAGGCCGAGAACGACGATCGCAACGGATATGTGCCCAACGTCGTTTATACATGCGGCGGCATGAAGGTCGGCGACCAGCTGTTCATGCCTTATGGTATTTCGGACAGCTCGATCGGTTTTGCCTTCCTGCCGCTGAAAGAACTGGTGTCAGCGCTAAGCTAGGAGGCGCGGCTTTGCAGAAGCTCGCGACCAAGATTGTCGAAAAGCCCTGGGGCAAGCGCGGGATCGATCCGCGTTTCGGAGTCGACAAGGAGCTGAAGGTCGGCGAAATCTGGTTCGAGCCTCCCCCGGGGCGCGACCTCGACGTCATGGCCAAATATCTTTTCACGACCGAGCGCCTCTCGATCCAGGTCCATCCAACGAACGAGGTTGCCCGGGAACGCGGCTATCCCCGCGGCAAGGACGAGTGCTGGATCGTCCTCGACGTCGCCGAGGATGCCGAGCTTGGCATTGGAACGGTCCGGAAAATTTCCCCCGACGAGCTGGTCGAGGCAGCAAGGGACGGGTCGATCGTGGACCTGATGGACTGGAAGAAGCCCAGCCGGGGTGATTTCATCTACAACCCGGCGGGCACCATCCACGCGCTCGGGCCGGGACTCACCGTGCTCGAGATCCAGCAGGCGGTCGACCTGACCTACCGCCTCTTTGATTATGGTCGTCCACGCGAGCTGCATCTTGCCGAGGCGGCCTCCGTGGTCCGGCCGGAGCCCCACTCCAGCCCGCTCGACACGAGGGTTGGCGGTTCAAGCGCCATCCTCGTCGACGGCCCATATTTCGGGGTGGCATGGTGCGCCGGCGAGCCGCCCGCCCTCCCGGCCGGGATCATGAACGTGCAGCTGCTTCCGATTGATGCACCGCTCGGGGTCGTCAATCCGGGCGAATGCGCGTTGATCGATCGTGGTGCGGCGCGGACATTGATGAGCGAGGGGAATTTCGTCCTGGCATGGTCGACGACCGCGCCAGGCTGATGGCG
>CAZQLI010000022.1:0-8582 GCA_964594145.1 uncultured Sphingomonas sp.
ACTTGGCCGCTGCATAGTTGACCTGGCCATATTGTCCCGCCTGGCCATTGATCGAACCGATGTTGACGATCCGCCCATAGCCGCGGTCGGCCATGCCGGCGAACACGGCCTTGGCCATGTTGAAGCAACCGCCAAGATTGGTGTCGATGACCTCCTGCCATTGCTGGTGGGTCTGGCGCTTGATGGTGCTGTCCCGGGTGATCCCGGCATTGTTGACCAGCACGTCTACCGGGCCAAGCTCGGCCTCGACCTTGGCAACTCCGTCCTGGCAGGCGTCATAGTCCGCAACGTCCCACTTGAATGCTGGAATGCCGGTTCGATCGGTAAATTCGCGCGCCCGTTCGTCATTGCCGGCATAATTGGCAGCAACGGTAAGTCCCATGTTCTTCAGGGCGATGCTGATTGCCTCGCCAATGCCACGGGTTCCGCCGGTTACGATCGCCACTCGTGCCATGACTCACTCCTGCTATTTCATTGATCCGGGTTAGGACGACGGCCACCATCCGGCAAGCTCGCGGCGGACCAGCCGTTCGAGCATCCCGATGCCCTCCTCGCTGTCGTTGAGACATTCGAGAAGCGCGAAATGGGTTCCCCCCGCCGCCATGAAACTCTCGCGGTTGCGGATGCCAAGCTCCTCCAGCGTCTCGAGGCAATCGGCGGAAAAACCGGGCGCGGCGACGGCGATGCGCCTGGCCCCGCGCGAGGGATAGGATGAAATCACCGCATCGCTTGCCGGTTGAAGCCACTTGGCCCGCCCGAAACGCGACTGGAAGGCGACATCGACCGGGATGGAAAGCCGCTCCGCCAGGATCCGGGCCGTGGCCTGGCACTGGTGGAAATAGGGGTCACCCATGTCGCGGGTTCGTTCCGGCATGCCGTGGAAGCTTAAAAGGAGCCGCTCGGGCTGGAAGTCGAGCGCTGCCAGCTGGCGTGACAGGCTTCCCTGCAGTGCATCGATGTAGAGCGGGTCGTCGAAATAGGCGGGCAGCGTCCGGATTGCCGGCTGCAGCCTCATCGAGCCGAGGCACGATGCGACCGCGTCCATCGCCGATGCCGTCGTCGCCCCGCAATATTGCGGGTAAAGCGGTGCGACGAGGATCCGGCGATAGCCATGGTCGACCATGGTTTCGAGCGCGTGACCGATCGAGATCTTGCCATAACGCATTGCAAATCCGACGCAGACCTGGTCGCCGAGCCGGTCCTGGAGCGCAGCGGACTGCCGGGCTGTGATCGCCATCAAGGGCGAGCCCTCGTTGGTCCAGATCTGGCGATAGGCCCTGGCGGATCTCGCTGGCCGGGTGCGGAGCACAACGCCATGAAGGACCGGCTTCCAGATGGCCGGCGGGATCTCGACGACCCGCGGATCCGACAGGAATTCGGCGAGGTAGCGACGCACGGCTCCGGGCTCGGGCGCTTCGGGCGTGCCGAGGTTGATCAGCAGGACTGCGACGTCGCTTGTGTCTTTGCTCGTCATCCGGCGCTCATCGGGTCGAAAGGCAGATTGCGCAAGCGCCTGCCGGTGCTGGAAGCAAGCGCATTGGCCACCGCCGGTGCAAGGACCGCCATTCCAAGGCCGCTCACGCCGCCGGGATCGGCCTCGCTCCGGATGATTTCCACCTCGATGGACGGCACCTGTTCGAGGCGCTCGAAGCCCTGGCCGCGGATGGGAACGGCGCGGGGCATGCCCGCGACATATTCGGGCGATGCAATCCGTGCCGCCGAGAGCGCGGCGAGCAGCCCGCCTTCGATCTGCTGGCGAACCAGCCCGGGATTGGTAATCCGCCCGGCATCGACCGCGGCGACCAGTCGCGAGACGCTGACCTGCTGATCGGGGCCGATGCTGGCCTCGGCGAGAAGGCCAATATGCGAGCCGAAGAGCGATGCGCAGGCCAGCCCCATGCTGCTTCCGGGAACGCCGCCGTCCCAGCCTCCGATCCTGGCGGCGCTCATCAGCGCCTGCGCAAGCCTCGGCGCTCCGCCGAGGAGGCCGATCCTGAAGGCAAGCGGTTCGGCGCCGAGGCGCCGTGCCATCTCGTCGACGAAGCTCTCGGTGGCGAAGCTGATCATCGCCTCGGTCCCGCCGCGCATGTAGCCGGTGAGGATCGGTAGCCTGGAATCTATGGCGTCGACCCGGATCGCGGCGATTCCGTACGGCGGGATCGCGCTGCGCGGGTCGAATGTCGCTTCGCCTTCTCCCGAGGCCCGCGCAAGCAATGCCTCGAGGCCTGCCTGCCCGGCAATGACGGCCCGCCACGAGCGGAGGCCGCCTTCGAATGATGGCAAGGCGGAAAGCCGCGCCAGCAAAGGGGGACGGACGGCATCGCGGTTCTGGGCCGTAGCGTGTGGAACGACGAGGTTGACCGGGCGCCCCGACTTGATTGCGAGCCGTGCAGCGATGCTCACCGTATCGAGCTCGAACCCGCTTCCCGAGCCATCACCGACCGGCATGGGGTAGATGGTTACCTGCTGCTCGCCCAGTCCCGCTGCCGCCGCGGCAGCGGCACGTGCAAGGTCGGGGACCTGCGTCCCGACCCACACCTCCAGCCGGTCAGCGGCGGCCCGTGCCACCGCGGACGGCGCCTCTAGCGGGCGGTGGGGGGTTGGCTCGACCATGTAGGTGGCCGCGAGCGGCGAGGCTCCCTCGGTTTCCGCGGCATAATTGCCCTGCTCGAAGATCTTACGCGCATCGCCGCTTTCCAGCCGGTCGAACAGGCGCTGGCGGATGTCGGTCACGTCCGGGCCGGTGAAGCGGGGCGCCGCCCGCGAAAGGGCATTGTCGGCGGCCCACCAGCTTTCCCCGAGCGCCGCGAGCCACTGGCCGTCGACAACGAGGTCGACCAGTCCCTTCTGGCGCTTTGCATCGGCCCGCGAAAAGCCGGTGAGCTTTCCGCCTGGAGGCGCCATCCGGACCGAGGCGAACAGCATGTTCGGCAGCCGGACGTCGGATGCGAAGCGGAAACTTCCGTCGGTCTTGGACGGAAGGTCCAGCCTCGCCAGCGCCTCGCCGGCGAGCTTGCCGGATCCCGTCGGCCTCAGCGGCGGCTGTTCCGGAGGGCTGAGGCCAGCGGCATCGGCCGCGAGCTCGCCGAAGCCGGCCCTCTTGCCCTCGTGGATGACAAACCCGCCCGAGGCATCACATTCGGCAGGCTCGACGTGCCAGCGCGCGGCGGCGGCCTCGCACAGCAGCGCGCGCGCGACGGCGGCAGCTTCGCGCACCGGCTGCTCGAATGCGCGGATGGACGATGAGCCTGCCGTGATGCGCGTCTTCAGGCCATATTCGCGGGCAAGGAGGAGGTTGGCATATGGAGGGCCGAGGGGCGCCGGCTCGACCGCGATATTCTCCCAGGCCGCGCCGAGCTCGTCGGCAGCAACCTGCGCTAGCCCGGTCCATATGCCCTGGCCGGTCTCGGTCTGCGGAACGGCGAGAGTGACACGGCCGTCCTGCCCGATCCTCAGATAGGGGCCGAACAGGGCTTCCCCGGGCCCGGGCCGGAGCGGGACCGCTTCGCGGCGGGGCCAGGCGAGAAATGCAACGAGGAGGCCGATCCCTGCACCGCCGCCGATGAGCAGCGTGCGGCGGCTGACCTCGGGCGCCTTCATCCTATCTGGCGTACTGCTGCTTCAGCTGGACCCGGTCGATCTTGCCGGTGCCGAGCCGCGGCAGCGGTTCGGGAGAGAAAATCATCCGTGCCGGTGCCTTGAAGGCCGCGAGCCTGCCCTGGAGGAAAGCGCGCAGCTCCTCCTCGGTAATGCTGCTGCCCTCGCGGCGATGGAGGATCGCCACCGGCACTTCTCCGAGCCTTTCGTCGGTGATGCCGAAAACCGCGGCCTCGGCGATCCCCTCGCAGTCGTAAAGGGCGGCTTCGACCTCTGCCGCCGAGATATTCTCGCCGCCGCGAATGATGATGTCCTTCTTGCGATCGACGATGAAGAGATAGCCATCGTCGTCGAGATAGCCGATGTCGCCTGAGCGGATATAGCCGCCTTGCGCGAAAGCCGCCTCGGTGGCGGCCGGATCGCGCCAGTATCCGCGGATATTGGCGGCGGAACGGATTGCGATCTCGCCCCGCTCGTTTGGCGGGAGCTTCTCGCCATTGTCGTCGAGGATCGCGACCTCGACAAAAGGATGCTGGGCCCGGCCGGTCGAGGCGGGCTTTGCTGAATAATTGCCCCAGAAATTGGAGCAGCCGACGGCATTGGTCTCGGTAAGGCCATAGCCGAGCGCCGGCTGGGCGCCGGGAAAGCTGCTCTTGAGCCGCTCGACATGGGAAATCGGCCGCGGTGCGCCGCCGGCTGCAATGTCGGTGAGCGAGCTCAGGTCGTAATTGTCGCGGTCGGGATGGTTCATGAGCTCGAGGCTCATCGTCGGCACGCCGACGAAATAGGTGATCTTCTCGCGCTCGATCAGCCGCAGCGCCTCGCCGGCGTCCCAGCGGCGCATCATCACCATCCCCCTGCCGATGACGAAACTGTTCAGCATCACCGGCACTTCGCCGGTGACATGGAACAGCGGGACGACGATCAATGTCTTGATCGGGTTCGCCGGCGGTCGGCCTTCGGACTCCAATATGCCTCGAAGCGCCATCAGCGCGGTTGCATAGGCATAGACGCCGGTGGTGACGGCGCGGTGCGTCGACACGGCGCCCTTGGCCTGGCCGGTCGAGCCCGAGGTGAAGAGAATCGTCGCATCATCGTCGGCGGAAACCTCGGGAAGGACGATGTCGTCGGACGAAAGCCCGAGCAGGCCCGCAAATGCCTCCTCGGCGGGAAGGTCGATTGCGATTTCCTCGACGTCGCAGGTCGCGCAGGTCTGGGCGATCCTCTTTGCCCTTGGCTCGTCGGCCAGGATCAGCCTCGGTTCGGTCATTGCCAGCGCCTGTTCGAGCTCGTCTGGCTGCCACCAGCCGTTGAGCAGCATCGCGACCGCACCGGCCTTCAGCGCTGCCATGTAACCCAGGATCCAGGCCGGGCAGTTGCGCATGGCGATGCCGACCCTGTCCCCCTTGCCGACCCCCCGGGCCACCAGCGCCCTTGCGAGCTTCTCCGAGATCTCGTCGAGCTGGCGGAAAGTCAGTCGTTCCTTTCCGGCGACAACGGCCTCGACATCGGCGTAGAGCGAGCAGAAAGTCCGGAAAAACATGGGAAGGGTCGCCGGGAAATTGGCGACGATGACGCGGCCTTCCTCGTCGCGATCGAGGACAACCTGGCCGCCCGGCCCGGTGATCGCGGACAGTACCGCGTCATATTTCCGGTCGAGCTCGCTTGCTGCCATCTGTCACTCCTTGGACTTTCGCTTTAGCCACCCTATGAGGCGGCAACCAAGAGGGGAAGCCCCGGGAGCGCAGGATGAGTTTTATTGCCGCGGCAATCGCCGGTGTGAATGCGATTGAGTTCCCGAGCCTCGGCCTTGACCCGGTCGCGCTCGACCTCGGATTCTTCCAGCTGCGCTGGTACAGCCTTGCCTATCTCGCCGGGATTTTCCTTGGCTACTGGTATCTCCTGAAGATGCTGGCGCAGCCCGGGGCGCCCATGGCCCGGCGGCACGCCGACGACCTCGTCTTCTACGCGGCGCTCGGCATCATCTTCGGCGGCCGGCTTGGCTACGTCCTCTTCTACAATCTTTCCTATTACGCCGAGAACCCGGTCGACATATTGAAGCTGTGGGATGGCGGCATGAGCTTCCATGGCGGCGTCATCGGGACCTCCATCGGGATCATCTATCTGTCGTGGAAGGAGAAGCTGCAGTGGCTTCGTGTCCATGACTATGTTGCCTGCTGCGTGCCGTTCGGGCTGTTCTTCGGAAGGCTCGCCAACTTCGTGAACCAGGAGCTTTGGGGCGCGCCGACCGACGTTCCCTGGGCAGTCCGTTTCGTAGAACAGACCATCTATGGTCCTGCGCTTGGACCGCCCCGCCACCCGAGCCAGCTTTACGAGGCCGGGCTCGAGGGCCTCGTCCTCTTCGCCATACTCGCCCTGATGTTCTGGCGGACCAGGGCGCGTTACGAGCCGGGCAAGCTCGTCGGCGCTTTCATCTTCTTCTACGGCATCTTCCGTTTCGGCGTCGAATTCATCCGTGAGCCCGACAGCCAGCTCGTCGAGTTCGCCCGCGACACTGGTCTTCACATGGGCCAGTGGCTGACGCTGCCGATGATCCTTGGCGGGCTTTACCTCATGCTCACGGCGAAGAAGCGGCGCGCCCGCGTCGAGCCGGTCGCCGGGCCCGCCAGCGTCGCATGACCCCGCTCGGACGGGCGCTGGAGGAAAGGATCCGGCGCGAAGGTCCGCTGACGGTCGAGGCCTATATGGAGGCCTGCAACGAATATTATTACGCAACGCGCGACCCGTTCGGGAGCGGTGGCGACTTCACGACGGCGCCGGAAATCCACCAGATGTTCGGCGAGATTGTCGGGGCGGCGCTTGCCGACATCTGGGTCAGGGCCGGAAAGCCGGCCGATGCCATATATGCAGAGCTCGGTCCGGGCCGAGGGACGCTTGCTGCCGATGCGCTGAGGGTGATGCGCCGCGTCGGTTTTCCGGGGAAGGTGCATCTCGTCGAGACCAGCCCGCTGCTCCGCGATGCGCAGCGAAAGCTCGTCCCCGACGCGGAATTTTCTTCGTCAATCGGCGAGCTTCCCGGCGCTCCGCTGCTGCTGGTCGCCAACGAGTTTTTCGACGCGCTCCCGGTGCGCCAGTTCGTCGAGGGTCGAGAGCGTCACGTGATCATCGCTGGCGGCGGCTTCGCCTTTGATCGGGACGGCGCGATCGTCGAGGAATCCCCCGCAAGAGACGAGGCGGCAAGGCTGGTTTCCGGCCACCTCGCCGCCCATGGCGGGGCTGCCATCATCATCGACTATGGCCATGCCGGCGGCGTTACCGGTGACACTCTGCAGGCGGTGCGGGGCCACCGCTATTCCTATGTCCTCGACCATCCGGGAGAGCAGGACCTTACGGCCCATGTCGACTTCTCGGCCCTTGCCAGCGCCGCACGGGAAGGCGGTGCAAGCGTCAGCCGGCTGATCAGCCAGGGCAGCTGGCTCGAAACCCTTGGAATCGGGGCGCGGGCCATGGCATTGGCAGCAAAGAACCCGGCCGACACCCAGGCCATTGCCGAGGCCAGGCGGAGGCTATGCGATGACGAGGAGATGGGGCGCCTGTTCAAGCTGATCGCCATGACTGGCCCGGGCTGGCCGCCGGTCGCGGGCCTTGAGCCATGAGCATCCTCTATCGAAGCGCCACCGGCGATGACGCCCGGGCCATGGCCGAGCTTGGAGCGCGCACCTTCACGCACACCTTCGGTCATCTTTATCGCCCGAGCGACCTCGAGCTGTTCCTCCAGAACCATTCGCCCGAGAACTGGGACAGGGAACTCAACGACCCGGCGTTCGAGGTGCAGGTCGCCGAGATGAACGGGGAACTGGTCGGCTATGCCAAGCTTGGCCCGCCGCACCTCCCGTTCGAACCGCGCGGCGAGGCCGCGGAACTTCGCCAGCTCTATGTCGTCGAGGAAATGAAGGGCCAGGGTGTTGCCGACGAGCTCATCCGCTGGGTGATTGACCGGGCCCGGCAGCGGCGCGCCGACTATCTCTACCTCTCCGTCTTCACCGAGAACCACCGCGCACGCCGCTTCTACGAGAAATACGGGTTCGAGCCGGAGGGGACCTATGCCTTCATGGTCGGGACCCATGCCGACGAGGATATCGTGATGAGGCTCAGTCTTTGACCCTCGACATCGTCCGCTCGGGCCTCCTTGGCGTTCCCCATGGTTTCTTCGGCCGGTCCGGCGGCCTCTCGACCGGCCCGGTGGCCGGTCTCAACTGCGGTCTTGGAAGCGGCGACGACCCAGCCCATGTCGCGGCCAACCGCAGGCTCGCCGCCGACGCGATCATCGCCGGCGCTCCGCTGGCAAGCGTCTACCAGGTCCACTCGGCAACGGCGGTGGTCGCCCGGAGTGCGCTGCCCGACGACCAGCGGCCACGGGCCGATGCACTTGTTACCGACCAGCCCGGCCTGCTGCTTGCAATCGTCACTGCTGACTGCGCGCCGGTGCTTCTTGCCGACCGGGAAGCAGGCGTCATCGGCGCAGCCCATGCGGGCTGGCGCGGTGCGACCGGCGGGGTCACCGACCAGGCCATTGCCGCGATGATCGGGCTCGGCGCCAGGATCGAGCGCATCGCCGCCGCGGTCGGCCCCTGCATCGCCCGGGCGAGCTATGAGGTCGATCATGGTTTCGCCGAGAAGATCATCGGCGAGGATCCCGGGAACGAGCGGTTTTTCGGCGAGGGCCCCGGAAGCCGGCCGCATTTCGATCTCGAGGCCTATGTCGCGGCGAGACTTGCGGCAGCAGGCGTCCGGCGGGTGGAGGCCCTTGGCCTCGACACCTATTCGCAGGAGGAGCGCTACTACAGCTTCCGGCGCGCCACGCACCGGGGCGAGGCCGACTATGGAAGGCAGATCAGCATGATCGGGCTTGGCGGCCCTGCCACCACCGGTTGAGCGAGGCGTCGGACCCGCTAGCGCCGGCCGGCCGCAGGGGCTAAGGCGCGGCCCAAGGAGAATGACCAGTGACCGACAAGCGCCGCCCC
>CAZQLI010000022.1:8592-15120 GCA_964594145.1 uncultured Sphingomonas sp.
CAACTGAGTTTGATTGGGCTGGCCAGCTAGCGCGCCGTTGCCCCAGCGGCTAATGCGCCGTCGCAAGGAGATTATCAGTGACCGAGAGCCGCCGCCCCAAGGACGTCGAAACCCATATCGGCAACCACCGCCTCGACCCGTCGACGCTGATGATGGGCTATGGTTATGACCCGGCTCTCAGCGAGGGCTCGCTGAAGCCCCCGATCTTTCTTACCTCGACCTTCGTCTTCGACACCGCTGCGGACGGCAAGCGCTTCTTCGAGGGCATCACCAACAAGCATGGCTCGGGCGGCAAGGCCGAGGGCCTCGTCTATTCGCGCTTCAATGGCCCGAATGCCGAGATCCTGGAGGACCGGCTGAAAATATGGGAAGACGCGGAAGCAGCGCTTACCTTCTCCAGCGGCATGACTGCCATCGCCGTCATGCTCCTGACATTCGTCCGCCCCGGTGACGTGGTGATCCACTCCGGCCCGCTCTATGCGGCGACCGAATCCATCATCAACAAGATCCTCCCGCAGTTCGGTGTCAGCTACATCGACTTCCCGGCCGGTGCGACCCGCGAGGAACTTGACGAGGTCATGGCCCGGGCCAGGGCAATGGGCAGGGTGGCGATGATCTACCTTGAAAGCCCGGGAAATCCGACCAATGCGCTGGTCGACGTCGAGGCCGTTGCCGCTGCGCGCGCGGCGGCTTTTTCGGGGGAAGGGGAGCTTCCGCCGATTGCCATCGACAACACTTTCCTTGGTCCGCTGTGGGCCAAGCCGCTGGCCGATGGTGCCGACATCAGCGTCTACAGCTTAACCAAATATGCCGGTGGCCACAGCGACCTGGTCGCGGGCGGCCTCGTCGGCAAGCAGGCGCTGCTCGACCGGGTGCGGCTGATGCGCAACACGATGGGCGGCATTTGCGACCCGAATACGGCGTGGATGCTGATGCGCAGCCTCGAGACGCTCGAGCTTCGAATGACCCGTGCCGGGGAAAGCGCGGCCAAGGTCTGCGCGTTCCTGCGCGACCACCCCAAGGTCGAGAAGCTTGGCTATCTCGGTTTCCTCGAGGAAGGCTCGCGCCAGGCCGACATATACAAGCGCCACTGCACCGGTGCAGGCTCAACCTTCTCGCTCTACCTGAAGGGCGGCGAGCGGGAAGCCTTTGCCTTCCTCGACGCGCTGAAGATTGCCAAGCTTGCCGTCAGCCTTGGCGGAACCGAGACGCTCGCCTCAGCGCCGTCGGCGATGACCCACCTGTCCGTACCCGAGGAACGGAGGGCAGCCCTTGGAATCAGCGACAATCTCGTGCGTATCTCGATCGGAGTCGAGAAGGCGGAAGACCTGATCGCCGATTTCGAGAATGCGCTGAGGGCGGTCTAGCCCCAGTCGACCTGCTTCCAGCCACGCTCGGCCGCCATCCTGGCGAGCCGGTCGTGCGGATTGACCGCGACCGGTTCGTCGGACCATTCGAACGCCGGCCGGTCGCTTGCATGGTCGGAATAGAAGCGGACATGGCCGCGCTCGAGCCCGCTCTTCTCGAGCCAGGCCTTGATCATCCGCAGCTTGGCCGGGCCGTAGCAGTTTTCGCCGTCGATCTTGGCATGAACCCGTTCGTCGAGCCCGAGGATCGAGTTGGTGCCGATGCAATCGTCAAAGCCGAGCATCCGGGCGATTTCCATCGAGTAGAAACGGTAGCTCGCGGTGGCCATCACTATCCGCCGGCCCTCGGCCCTGTCGCGTGCAATGGCGTCGATCGCTCCTGGACGGACGTTGGAGGCGATGACCTTGCGCGCGAAGCCCTCGATGAGTGGCTTCAGCTCGCTTGGGTGGCGCTTGTGGCCGATCAACAGCCGGTGGTTGATCTCTTTCAGCCTCCCGCGGTCGATCAGTTTCAGGACATAGGCAAGCATGGAGCCGACAACGAGGGGCAGGAACAAAAGCCGCCAGGGCGCACGCTGCCACGCGCAGTGGATCAGGAAAGGCGTGTAGGTTGCCCTCCTCGTCACCGTCCGGTCCATGTCGTAAATCGCAAAGTCGGTCATGCGCGTCCTTCCAGTATCGCCGTGACCAACGCATGATCCTCCGCTTTGTCGACGTCGACTGCTGCGAGCGGGTTGGAAAGCTCGACCCTGGCGACCGAGAGCCCGAGCCTTTTCCCGACTGCGGCGAGTGTCTGGTCGAGGGTCCGGATGCGAAGGACCGCGCCAAGCAGCAGGGCCGGGCCGAGAGCGGCGACCATCCGCCAGCCCTTCTTGCGATCCTGTTCGACCGACCGCCAGAGCTCGATCGCCTTCGCAGCTTGCGGGCTCCCGAAGGCGAACAGGTTGGCGCCCGAATAGGCCCCGCCCCGGAACCGGATCCAGGTCCGGCTGGTCGAGGGAAGCCGCTCCATCAGGGCGCGCTTCTCGACAAGCCCGACCGCAAGGTCGAGGCCGGCTGCCTGGCCGCAGAAATCCTCGACCATCGCCGGGTCGAGCAGGGCATGGTCGGCGGTCGTCACGAGGAGCGGGAAGCGGGTCGCCGGGTCAGCGAGAAGCTCCGCAAGGGTCGCCGCGATCGTCGCCCCGGAATGGACGACGCTGAGCTTCTCGTCGACGGGAAGGGCCGCGGCGATCCGCCCGGGCTGCTGGGCGAGAACCCTGACGCTGTCGATGGACCTCGAATGGAGCAATGCGTCAACCGGCAGGCTCACCATCGGGCGCCCGCTCACGGGGATGAGCGCCTTCAGATCGGTGCCATGGGCCTCGGCAAATGGATCGGGCCCCGGGCGCGAGCCGGCGAGGACGATGGCCGTCCAGCTCATCCGAGCCAGCTTGTAACCGGCTGCCCGCGATAATAGCGGCTGTTGGCCTGGGCCAGGCGGACCGCGTGGAAAATCAGCGACACTAGCGTCCAGAGCGCGACCAGTTCGATCCCGAGATCAGGCCTTCCAAGTGCCAGGCAAACCACCAGGATGACCATGTTCGGGTTGCGCCGCGCGGTGATCAGCCGGAAGCGGCTGTCGACTGGCTTCCAGACATGGATGTGCATCCCGAAGCGGCGCATGAACAGCCCTTCGATGATGCGCTGGGCGACATAGCCGAAAATAATGGCTCCCAGGATCAGCAGCCCGTAGACGCGCTCGAACGGCTGGCCATGGGCCGAAAGCCCCTCGACCCAGGCCCACCACCAGAATGGCGGGTGGACGAGGTCGACGCCATGGTCGAAGATATTGCCCCACTTGGAGGACTGGCCGGTGCAGCGGGCGAGCTTTCCGTCGACCGTGTCGAGCACCATGAAAACAAAACCCGCGGCAACGCCGGTCCAGTACCAGCCGTTGAAGAAGAGGAAGAAGGCGGCAAGGCAGAATGCCGCGCCGATGGCTGTCACCATGTTCGGCGTCATGCCGCTCGACGCTGCCCAGCGGGTGAGATGGAAGGCAAGCCGGCGCCACAGGTAAAGCGTCAATATGTCGGTGACGCCCTTGTAGCTGGCGTCATAGGCGGCCTTCTCGGCTGCCTCGACATTGGCCGGGTCGAGCCGCATCACGAACGGGCGGTCGCGCTTCCTGAGCTTTCGGTAGCTGAAATCGGCAGTGTCGGCGTCGACCGCGGAAAGGCCGCTTCCCTCGTAGCGCCCCTGGCCGAGCATGGCGGCCAGCACCGGGGCAGGGTCGCCATCGGCCGGGACGTGGGCAAGCACCGGAAAACCGTCCTTGGTGAGGACGCTTCCAGGCATCTGTGCGAGGGCCACCAGCCACTCGGGGTCCCAGGTCCAGCCAAGGTCGGCATAGATGGTGGAACGGCCGGCTTGGCTCTCCCTCGCCGGCTCGAGGCCCGCCTTGACGGCGAGAGCGGCAGCCCGCTCGGCAGCATCCATGGAGAAGGCGCGGGCGGGATTGTCCCCGACCGTCACGAAATTTGGCCTGGCCGTCAGGGCGCTCGTCATGCGAGCCGGCTATAAGCCATCAACCGCGGCAACAAAGTGGCAAAGTTCGAGTGGGGTTGCCGCCTTGAGCGAATTCGCGCAGGTTCGCCCGCGTAATGACAGGCGAGCAGACCAGCGCCGAGGCCGAGGCAGAGCAGGCTTACCGCCTGCAGGGAGCGATCACCATTGCCCGCGCCGCGTCGACCCAGCGCGAGATCGATGCCTTCCCCGACCCGCTGACAATCGATCTCTCCGGCGTCCAGAAGATGGACACGGTGGGAGCATGGATCGTGTACCGGACCGTGCGCGACCGCCAGGCAAGGCTGGTCGGGGCGAGCCCGGAGGTCGATGCCCTGCTGGAACAGGTCGCCGACGCGGACGCTCCGGCACAGGTCAGGCCCGAGGAGGAGCCCGGCTTCAGGCGGGTCCTCGCAGAACTCGGTGAATGGGTCACGGAAGGCGGGCGAACCCTCGTCGGCCTCGTCGCCTTTTTCGGGTCGGTGCTGATCGCCTTCGCCAATATCGTCCGCTGGCCGCGGCGCTTCCGGGTCAATGCCGTCATCCAGCGGTTCGACCTCGTCGGGGTCCGTGCCCTCGGGATCATTGGCCTGATGAGCTTCCTCATCGGGATCGTCATCGGCCAGCAGGGCGCGGTGCAACTCAGGCAGTTCGGTGCGGAAGTCTACACGATCAACCTCATCGGCCGGCTGACCTTGCGCGAGCTCGGGCCGCTGATGACCGCGATCATGGTCGCTGGCCGCTCCGGCTCGGCCTTTGCAGCGCAGATCGGGACGATGAAGCTTACCGAGGAGGTGGACGCGATGCGCACCATCGGCGTCTCCCCGATCGAGGCGCTGGTCGTCCCAAGGATGCTTGCAGCGGTCATCATGATGCCGCTCCTGTCCTTCTATTCGATGGTGGTGACCGTTCTCGGCGGCGGCATCTATGTCTGGGTCGACCTTGGGATCCCGCCATTGACCTATATCGAGCGGCTCCAGGAGGTGGTGCCGCTGCGCGACCTGTGGGTCGGCCTGATCAAGGCGCCGGTATTCGGTTTCATCATCGCGCTGACGGGCTGCTTCCAGGGAATGCTGGTCGAGGGCGATTCCGAGAAGGTCGGGATCCGGACGACCGCGGCGGTTGTCCAGGCCATCTTCCTGGTGATCGTGATCGACGCCGTGTTTGCAGTCTTTTTCTCCCAGGTCGGGTGGATATGAGCGAGCGCGACGTGGTCATCTCGGTTCGCGGGCTCAGGAACAGCTTCGGGGAACAGGTCGTCCACGAGGGCCTCGACCTCGATGTCCGTCGCGGCGAGATCATGGGGGTGGTCGGCGGATCGGGCACCGGCAAGTCCGTGCTGATGCGGTCGATCATCGGCCTCCAGCACCCCGACGAGGGCGAGATCCGCGTCCTTGGCGAGAATATGGTTGGCCGGGAAGAAGACGAGGCCAAGAACATCCGCCGCCGCTGGGGCGTGCTGTTCCAGGCCGGCGCCCTCTTCTCCACCCTGACCGTGGCGGAAAATGTCGAGGTGCCGATCCGCGAATATTTCCCGTTCATCAGGGCCCCGCTTCTCGACGAGATCGCCAGCTACAAGATCGCCATGGCAGGGCTCCCGGCCAATGCCGGTCCCAAATATCCCTCGGAGCTCTCGGGCGGAATGATCAAGCGCGCCGGGCTCGCCCGGGCGCTCGCGCTCGACCCGGAGCTGTTGTTCCTCGACGAGCCGACGGCAGGCCTCGACCCGATCGCAGCGGCAGGGTTTGACGAGCTGATCGTCAGCCTCAAGAAAAAGCTGGAGCTCACCGTCTTCCTCATTACCCATGACCTCGACACATTATGGGCAATCTGCGACCGGGTGGCTGTGCTGGCCGACCGCAAGGTGGTCGCCGTTGGAACGATTGAAGAATTGCTCGCCTTGGATCATCCTTGGATCCAGGAATATTTCAACGGGCCTCGCGGTCGCGCGGCCTCCGCCGGGTTAAAGGGGCAGTAAGGCCGATGGAGACGCGCTCAAATTATGTGCTGGTCGGCAGCGTGACCCTTGCGCTGCTGGTCGGCCTGCTGATTTTCATTGTCTGGCTTGCCGGGATTTCGAACCAGGCGACCAAATGTTTCGACATTTACTTCAGCCAGGGCGTCGGCGGGCTCAACCGCGGCTCCTCGGTCAACTTCCAGGGCGTGCCGGTCGGCCAGATCGAGAAGATCAGCCTGCTCCCGGACAGGCCGGAATTCGTCTGGGTAAGGGTCGAGGTCGATGCCGAGACGCCGGTTCTCCAGGGCACCACTGCCCAGATCAAGGGCGTGGGCTTCACCGGCGTCAGCGAAATCGCGCTCGAAGGCGCAGTGAAGGGCGCAAGGCCGCTCACCCAGATCGGACCCCAGGGCTGCCCGGTCATCCCGGCGAGCGCGGGCGGCCTCGGCGCGCTGCTCAATTCCGCGCCCGAGCTCATCGACCGGATCCAGCGGCTGACCGAGCGGCTGACCGAGCTGCTATCCGACCGCAACCAGAACTCCATCTCCAACATCCTCGACAATGTCGAGCGGACCACCGACGTCCTTGCCAGGCGCGCGCCCGATCTTGCCGACGCAATCGCCGACGCGCGCATTGCAGCGCGCAACGCCGGAATTGCAG
>CAZQLI010000023.1:0-15031 GCA_964594145.1 uncultured Sphingomonas sp.
GCGACCCTCTGCTCCCAAAGCAGATGCGCTACCAGGCTGCGCTACTCCCCGACTGACCGACGCCCTTAGTTGCCTCTGGCGGATGACGCAATCAGCTCAATTGCCGGCAAGGCCATAATGGTCCTTGTCAGCCATTCTTCCCGGCCATTTTCCAGTAGTTAGGCTGGCATTGCTCGCATCTCGACGCCAGCGGCAGTTTGGAGTAGGCGGCCCCGTCCGAGTGCGCTCGGCCTGTCTCCAGTAAATGACCTAAGGGGCAAAGGAGGCTAACCATGAAAATGTCTCGTACCATCATTGTGTTCGCAGCGACGCTGGGCATGTCGTCCACCGTCGCGATCGCCGGCGAAATCACCGGCAATGGCAAGGACATCGAAGTCAAGGGGCGTTCGGAGTGCGCTTTTTCCGGGTTCAATGACCAGGACGGCGACCCCCGCGACCCCGGTTGGATCTCCCAGAATTACGGGCAGAACGTGAGGATCTTCGGCCTCGATCCGAGTCAGTTCGATCCGAATGCCGACGCGGAGTTCGTCCCGATCCCGGGGTTTGCCTGCAACCCGAACCGGGGAAGGGACCTTCACCTTTAAGGCCCAATTGGGTGAGCAACCCGGCAGCTCACCCGCTTGTGCCTGCGCCTGTCATGACGGCCCGGCCGGCCCGGCCCTGGCCTATCGCGGGCGCTGCGAAAACGACGTCCTTTAGTTGGCGTTGGCCTGCGCTTCGCTGCCGTCGGTCCTGACGTCCAAGTCGACGTCGAGGTCGTCGACTTCATTCCCGACCTTGGCGGCGGTGTTGCCGACGTCGCTTGCGACATCTTCTGCAAAATTGCCGGCGTCGGAGGCGACATTCTCGGCGACATCCTCATTATAGGTCATCGAGATGGTATCGTTCTGGTCATCGGTACTCACCTGGCAAGCCGCGAGCGCTACCAATGGCAAGAAGGCAAGAGCGCGCATGGATATTTCCTCCCGTTCCTATGTGATCGGGTAGGTCAACGCCGCTTGGGCGCTTTCGGCTCCTCGATTCCACCGGAAAGGATCGCGAGGACCGCGGTCCAGGCGGCAACATTCTGCCTCAGCTGCTGCGGGTCGACCTTGTCCAGCGTGTCGTCTGGCGTGTGGTGATAGTCGAAATAGCGTGACCCGTCCTGGTTGAGCCCGACGCCGGGATGGCCGTCGTCGAGCATCGGCCCGATGTCGGAACCCTCGGCCTTGCTGAACGAGCCGGTGACGATCCCGAGCGGTGCGAGCGCCTTTCCGATCGCCTCGGCCTCGGCCCTGCGGGCCTCGCCGAGCTTGCTGTCGACCTGCCAGATCCTGTCCGCCCCGAAATCGCTCTCGATCAGCGCGTAATGGGGCTCCTTGCCGTGCCTCGCACGATAGTCGAGCCCGCCGAACAGGCCCACTTCCTCGGCGCCGAACCAGACGATCCGGATGGTCCTCAGCGGCCGTCCAGCGTCCATCACATGCTTCGCGGCTGCAGCGGCGATCGCAACGCCCGACGCGTCGTCGATCGCGCCGGTGCCCTGGTCCCAGCTGTCGAGGTGTCCGCTGACGAGGATCGGCGCCAGCGACGGGTCGCGCCCCGGCACCTCGGCGATAATGTTTCCGGACTGGCGCGTTCCAAGGTTACGGCTTTCAAGGACCAGCCTGAGGTTCGTCGGCCGACCGCGCTTCAGGATCCGGAGAAGCTGGTCGGCATCGGGATTGCTGAGTGCTCCTGCCGGGATCGGCGCTGCGCCGTCGGCAAAGCTCATCACGCCCGCATGGGGATTGCGGTGCCAGTCGGTGCCGATCGAGCGGACGACGATCGCAAGCGCTCCCTTCTTCGATGCGATCGTCGGGCCCTGGCGTCTCGGCGCACCGAACTGGCCATAACCCGACCCGTCCTGGTTGGCGGGCATGGCATGATCGATAAAGACGATCTTGCCCCGCACCAGCCCATCAGGCGCCGCGCTGAGGGCATCGATGCTGTCGAACGCCACGATCTCGCCGCTGACCCCTTCCGGGCCGGTCGACCCGCTGTTGCCGAGCGCCGTCACGACCAGTGGCTGGGGAAAGGGGGAGATGATTTCGGCATGCTCGCGCCCTCTTACCCAGACCGGCATGTCGAAGGGTTCGACCCGGACATTGGAGAAGCCCATCGAAGTGAGCTTGCGGACCGCCCAGCTGCGCGCCCGCGCCTCGGCATCGGTTCCGGCAAGCCTTGGCCCCACCTCGGTAGTGAGGCCCTCGGTGATGTCCCACGCATATTGGTCGCTGGCCAGGGCCTTGTCACGCAAGGCTGCTACCTTGGCATCGACCAGCGGGGACTTGTGAACCTGAGCCGCCAAGGGAGCAGCGGTGACGAGCAGCGAGGCTGCGACCAACGAACGAAGCATGCCCCGATTGCTAGAGTGGCAGGAAAGCCATGTCACCGCCGTTTGTCGAAAAACGACCATCAATTCTCGAATGAGGTCGATCAAAAAAGGCGCAGCTGACCGTCGTCGGGTCGCTGGAAAAGGTCTCGCCGAAGCGGGATCTTCAGCCTCGGGAGACCGTGCCTGCGGCAGGCGATATCGAACCTTGTCGCCATGAGGTCCGCCCACGGACCCTGGCCCTTCATCCGCGTGAAGAAGCCCGGATCATTGTCACGGCCGCCGCGCAGCGCCTGGATCGTCGCCATCACCTTCGCCGCGCGATCGGGATAATGCTCGTCGAGCCATGCACGAAACAGCGGTGCAACCTCGTGGGGCAGCCGGACCGGGATATAGGTCGCACCGCGCGCACCGACCGACGCTGCCGCTTCGACCAGCGCCTCGAGCTCGTGATCGGTAATTTGCGGGATCACCGGCGCGATCGACGCGAACGTCGGGACGCCAGCCTCGACCAGCTGCCGGATCGCGGCCAGCCTTCGCCTTGGTGCCGGGGCACGCGGCTCGAGGGTCCGGTGCACCTTGGGATCGAGCGATGTAACCGAGATGGCGACCGCGGCGATCCCGAGCCTCGCCGCCGGAGCGATGATATCGAGGTCCCTTAGGACCCTGTCGGACTTGGTCGTGATGGTGAAGGGATGGCGGGTTTCGAGGAGCAGTTCGAGGATCGATCGCGTGATCTCCCACTTCCCCTCGATCGGCTGATAAGGGTCAGTATTGGTCCCAAGGGCAATCGGCGCAACGTCGTAGCCGGGCTTGGACAGGGCGGCGCGCAGCAGGCGCGCGGCATCGGGCTTTGCAAACAGCCTGCTCTCGAAGTCCACGCCGGGCGAGAGGTCGTGATAGGCATGTGTCGGGCGGGCAAAGCAATAGATGCAGCCATGTTCGCATCCGCGATAGGGATTGACCGAGCGGTCAAAGCCGATGTCCGGCGAGCTATTGCGGGTGAGGACGCTCCTCGGCTTTTCGATGGTGACGGTCGTGCGGCGGGCCGTAATCCGGTCCAGCTCGCCGACCTGGTCGAGCCAGTCGCCGTCGGCGAGCCTCTCGCTGAGGTTGAACCGCGTCGGCGTTGAATTTCGGTTGGCGCCGCGCCCGGAGATGGATTCCACCGGCATGGACGGCACTTAGCCGGGTCATGAGAACAAAACAAGAACTAACCCGCCCCGGCGCCATGGGACGCCGGGGCGGGAGTAGGTGCCGGACCTTGTCCCTAGAACAGGATCACGAGCAGGATGATAAGAAGGATCAGGCCTCCGATACCGATATACATGAGCGGTCTCCTTGTGCCCCGCTCCCCATGTCCACCAAAACCGACATGGGGAACCGCTAGTTCCGCCGCCTATCGCCTCCGGGTCGGAAAGTCGGGCCATTCATGTTGTGCGAGCGCGGTCAGCGTTGGCGTATCCTCGCCCTTGAGTCCCTGGATAACCCACATGTTGCGCATCACCGCCGGAACGTAAAAGCGGGTCTCCCAATAGGGGATGCTCTCGATCCAGAGCAGGGGATCGCCCCGGTCGTAATAGGTCCATCGCTGGACCGGGACTGGCCCCGCATTATAGGCGGCGATGACCTTGGGAAGCTGGCCGCGGGTTGCCGGGTTTGACCGGATCAGCTCGATGAACGCCTGGCCGTAATCGATATTGACCAGCGGGTCCTTGAGGCTCGCCGCGCTTACCGTCGTCCCTCGGCTCCTCGCCGTGTCGCCGGCGGTACCGGGGCGGACCTGCATCAGCCCGATGGCCCCGGCGGGGCTCACCGCCTCGGCCCGGAAGTTGGACTCCTGGATGATGTGGGCATAGGCGAGGGCCGGGTCCACTCGCCAACCATTATATGGCGTCCAGTCGGGGATGGGATAGCGGTCCGCCGCATCCACCCTGGCGCCTTGCTGGCCGAAATGTGCAAGCCAGAACTGGGCACCTGCAAGGTTGAGCTTGTCGGCGACGAGCAGCAGCGAACGGTGGTCCGCCGGGCGGCCGATCCTTGCCTGGTGGCGAAGCAGGCTTTCCGCGCTCGAGCGCCACCCGATTGCGGCAAGCTCTGCTGCCCGCCGGACGTTGGGCAGACGCTCGACCCGATCGAGATCGGCGGGCGCAGGGCTTCGTGGCAGGCGCTTGTCCATTCCAAGGCTCTCGCGGGCGAGGAGCCCGTAGAAACTCTCCTGCGACCGGGCCGCGGCGCGAAGCAGGGGCTCTACTTCCTGCGGCCTCCTGCTGGCCTGCGCCGCGCGGGCAGCCCAGTAATGGGTGGCAGCATAAAATTCCGGGTCCCTGGCCATGCCGGCCGCGCTCCGGAACGACGCATAGGCATTGGCCCAGTCGTTCATTCGCCAGGAAGCGAGGCCCGATATCCAGGCGTTCTGGGCCGCCCAGTCGCCCGAGGCCTGGAGCCTGCCCTGGTCGGCAACCCGGCGGGCGTCCTGGTCACGCCCGGCGCAATAATAGACCCAGGCCACCCGATAGGCTGCTTCCACCCTCGCTTCCGGCGTGAGGCTGGGAAAGGCAGCGAGATAGGTGGCTTCCGCACCCGGGCCGTCGTCGACCTTGATGAAGGGGTCAAGGTCGGTGCGAAGCTTGTCAGCAGCCGGGTCGCCTTCCACCGGCCTTAGCCGGCCGCGCCGCGGGGAGCTTCCAAGCGACACGGTCGGGCGTGCCCAGTGTATTGCCGGTTCCTCGCCGGTTCGAAGGCCGCGGGACACCGCCAGCCGGTATAGCTGTTCGGCCTGGGGAAGCTCGGGCGCCTCGGCGAGCAGCGCGAGGATCGGGCCGAGCGAGATCTTCGGCGAACCCTTCGCAGTGTAAAGCTCCGCCCGGGCATAGGGTTTGAGGGGGCCAGGCGGCATCGCCTCGATCCCGAGCCTTGCCGCCTCCCACTGCCCGCCGGCGATCGCCGAGAAGACCCCGCGCCAGTCCCGCGGGACCACGACGGGCGTGGTGACGCGCGCAGGGGAGGTCGCGGATGGCGGCGAGACGGGTTCGGAAACCGGCTGTTGCCGGGGAGCCGGCTCGTGGCCAGGGGCAGGCTGGTCCAGCGGTGCCAGCGGGTCGACTTCCTGGGCAAGGGCCGGGGCACTCATGCTCACGCTTAACAAAAGCCAGGAAAATCTCATCAATCGGCCTCGCTCATCAACAACAAGAGGTCGCGCCATGCCAGGGCCTTGTCGGTGGGCCTCTGGAGCAACCAGCGCGGATGAAAAGTCGCCACGGCCTTCACGCCCTCGACCCGGTGGATCCTGCCCCGGGCCCTTGCGAGCGGCTCCCCGAACAGGGCCCTTGCAGGTGCATCGCCAAACAGGACGAGCCTTTCAGGCTGGGCCAGCCGGACATGGTCGCGCGCGATGGACGCGCACTTGGCGAGATCATCGCGTCCGAACCTCGCGCCGGGGGCGTAAAAGCAGCTCAGCGCCGCGGCATAGGCCTCGCCTGGCTCGATGCCGATCGCCGAGATCATGCGCTTGGCGAGGAGCCATGCATCTCCCGAGACGGGGGCGGCAGCGCCGGCATCATTCCCGTCGGGCAGGTCAAAGAGCAGCATGACCTTTGGTTTTTCCGGGCCGAAGGGAGCAACCCGGACCGCGCCGGGCTGGTCCATCGGCAGGTCGGCCGCGTTCGCCAGCCACTGCTGGAAAGATCGGAGATCTGCCGGCCTTGGCGCCGGCGCGACAGGGGCAGGGGATGGCGCGGGGACTTGCCCGGAGCCGCGCAGCCACGCGCGCGGCTTCTCGCCGACCGCCACCTCGACGCCGGATTCGCGCCACCAGCGGATCAGGCTCTCGGCCGCCGAGCGGTCAATCGCTTGCAATTCCCTCCCCATGCCCCTCTGTCGTCAAGGTTGACGGCGCGGTCAAGGAATGGGCAGTGGATTACTGGCCGGAACGATGGCGAGGCGCGGCGGGGAGACCATGAGGTCCCGCGCGAAAGGGGAGAGCGAGGAGAGGAATGAGCCAGCGCGAATCGATGGAATATGACGTCGTGATCGTCGGCGCGGGCCCTGCCGGGCTCTCGGCGGCCATCCGGCTGAAGCAGATTGCAGCGGACAAGGGCCGCGAGCTCTCCGTCTGCATCCTCGAAAAAGGCAGCGAGGTCGGAGCGCACATCCTCTCCGGTGCGGTGATCGACCCGAGGGCGCTCGACGAGCTGATCCCCGACTGGCGCGAGCTCGACAGTCCCTTGACCGTTCCCGTTACCGAAAATCACCACTGGGTCCTGACAAAGCGGCGGAAATGGGCCTTCCCGGCGATCGCCATGCCACCCTTCATGCACAATGAAGGCACGTATACCGCGAGCCTCGGCAACCTCACCCGCTGGCTTGCCGGGCAGGCCGAGCAGCTCGGCGTCGAAATCTTCCCGGGCTTTGCAGCGGCCGAGGTGCTGTTCGACGAGAAGGGGGCGGTGAAGGGCGTTGCAACCGGCGACATGGGCGTCGCGCGCGATGGCACCCACAAGCCCGATTACCAGCCGGGGATGGAGCTCCACGCCCGCTACACTTTCTTCGCGGAAGGAGCGCGCGGACATCTCACCAAGGAGCTGACCCGCATCTTCGACCTTCGAAAGGAAAGCGGTCCGCAGGTTTTTGGCATCGGTATCAAGGAATTATGGGACGTTCCTGCCGACAAGCACCAGCCTGGCCGGGTCATCCACACCCAGGGATGGCCGCTTGACGATGCCTGGGGCGGGGGTTTTCTCTATCACCAGGCCAATGGCCAGGTCGCCCTCGGCTTCGTCATCTCGCTGGACTATGAAAACCCCTATCTCTCGCCGTTCGAGGAATTCCAGCGCTGGAAGACCCACCCCGCGATCCGTGCCGAGATCGAGGGAGGAAAGCGCGTCTCCTATGGGTCGCGGGCGATCAACGAGGGCGGATGGCAGGCTGTCCCCCAGCTGGCCTTCCCCGGGGGCGCGCTGATCGGCTGCTCTGCGGGCTTCGTCAACGTCCCGCGCATCAAGGGAACCCACACCGCCATGAAATCGGCCATGCTGGCGGCCGAGGCGGCGTTCGAGGCAATCGCCGCGGACCGGCGGGGCGACCTGCTCGAGACTTATGAGCCGTCCGTCCGAAGCAGCTGGATCGCCGATGAGCTCAAGATCGTCCGCAACGTCCAGCCGGCCGTTGCCCATTGGGGGGCGACCATTGGGACCTTGTTCGCCGGGATCGACATGTGGCTGAACTGGCTGAAGCTGAGGACGCCATGGACATTGAAGCTGAGGCCCGACCACAGCCAGATCGGGCGAAAGGAACATTATCGCCCGATCGACTATCCGAAGCCCGATGGGCGGCTGACCTTTGACCGCCTGTCGTCGGTGTTCCTCTCGAACACCAACCACGAGGAGGACCAGCCGATCCACCTCACGCTCAAGGACCCCGAGGTGCCGATCAGGGTAAACCTCGAACTCTACGATGCACCCGAGCAACGCTATTGCCCGGCGGGCGTTTACGAGATCGTGGACGACGGCGGTTCACCGAGGCTTCAGATCAACGCTCAAAACTGCGTCCACTGCAAAACCTGTGATATCAAGGACCCGACCCAGAACATTAACTGGGTGGTCCCCGAAGGCGGTGGAGGTCCCAATTACCCGAACATGTAACTGTCTCGTCGCGTTAGCACTTGCTTCGGTCGCCGGCTCCGCCGTCGCGGCGATCCCGCTTTCCACCTACGTCGAGGCGCGCGCCGCGGAAATGAACGGGGACGAGGCAAGGTCGGCCCGGCTGTTCGCAATGATGGCCGAAGCCGACCCCGAGGACATGACGATTGCCCGGCGGGCCATCAGCACGGCCATCCAGTCCGGCCAGTCGGACCTTGCACTGGCGCTTGCCGCCAGGATGCCGGCGACCGAGCTCCCGGTCGACGCGAGGCTGATGGTTGCAGGCGACCTGCTTCGGCGCGGCAAGCACAAGCAGGCCATTGCCGCCCTCGAGCAGGGCGAGACTTCGACCGAAGTCGACCTGTTCGCTCCGCTGGTAAAGGCGTGGGAGCGCACTGCCCGGGGCAAGAAGGACGGCGTCGAGATGCTCTCGAAACTGCCGCCCTCGAGCCCGATCGGCCCCGTCGCGCAGGAACAGCTGGCAGCAATGCTGTTTGCCCTGGGCGACACGGACAGGGCGCTCGCCACGGCACAAAAGACGCTTCTTCAAAGCGGCTCGGGCGGGCGGAACGTCAGGCTTCGGCTTGCCTATGCGGATTCGCTGCTGCAGGCGAAGCGGCGCGACCAGGCACTGGAGATGCTGCAGGGGCAGGACGAGGCGCTCGTCGCGGCGCGCAAGCGGATCGCCGAAGGCCAGCGCCTCGGCATGGCGCTCGATACGCCGGCGGCAGGCTTTGCCGAGACTCTGATCGCGCTCGCGATCGAACTTGGCCGTGACGACAACAAGGCCCTGCCGATCGCGCTTACCCAGGTCGCACGGCGGGCCGACCCTTCCAACAGCGAGGCTGCCATCCTGCTTGGCCTGCTGCTCGACGGCGACGGGCGTTCGGACGACGCACTGGCGGTTCTACGATCCATCCCGGCAGATGACCTGCTGGTCGGCGAGGCGCTCGATGTCGAGACCCGTATCCTCGGGGATCGCGGCGATTATGCCCGGGCCCTCAGCCGGGCCAAGGGCGCGACCGATGCCGACGGCTCGACGCCCCAGGATTACAGCAGGCTTGCCAATGTGCTTGGTGACATGGACCGGCACGGCGAAGCAGCCGCCGCTTATGGCGAGGCGATCGAGCGGACGGTTGCAGCCGGCGGCCAGCCGAGCTGGACGCTCCACCTCCTGCGCGCGGCGAGCCTCGAGCAGGCCGACCGCTGGAACGAGGCCAAGGCAGAGCTCGAGACGGCGATGAAGCTCGAGCCTGACAATGCGCTGCTTCTCAACTTCCTCGGCTATGGGAAGCTCGAGCGCGGCGAAGACCTCGACGAGGCCGAGGCAATGATCCGGAAGGCCTCCGAGCTTCGGCCGGAGGATGCTTCGATCACCGATTCGCTCGGCTGGGCGCTCTACAAGCGCGGCCGGCTGCCGGAGGCCATCGCGACGCTTCGCAAGGCCGCGGCCGGCGACCATGCCCAGTCGGAAATCCACGAGCATCTCGGCGATGCCCTCTATACGGCAGGAAGCAGGATCGAGGCCCGGTTCGCGTGGCAAGCGGCGCTCGTCACCGCCGAGGACGAGGCAAAGTCCCGGCTCGAGCGCAAGATCGAGGCCGGGCTTACACCCGCCAACGCAGCGCCCTGATGCGGCCATCCGAGCCGGCCCCGGCCAAGCTCAACCTCGCGCTCCACGTTCGTGGGCGGATGGATGACGGCCGCCATTCGCTCGAGACGCTGTTTGCATTCTGTGTCGATGGCGACCGGCTCGAGGCCGAGCAGGCCGACGGGCTCGAGCTTGAGACGAGTGGCCCGTTCGCGCACGGGCTTGCCGGCCCCGACAATCTCGTGCTCCGTGCGGCGGAGGCGCTGCGCCAGGCCTCGGGAACAGCGCTCGGCGCCCGGCTTTTCCTCACCAAGAAGCTTCCGGTCGCCTCCGGGATCGGTGGAGGCTCGGCCGACGCGGCGGCGGCACTCCGGCTCCTTACCCGCATCTGGGACCTCGATCCCCGGCACGCCAACGACGTCGCCCCGGGCCTTGGCTCCGACGTCCCCGCCTGTCTCCTCAGCATGACCGCGAAGGGTAGCGGCGCCGGGGACATGCTCGAACTGGTTGACGACGAGAGGATCTCCGGCACCAGCGTCCTCCTCGTCAATCCCGGCGCCGCGCTCCCGACCCGGGACGTCTTTGCTGCCTGGGACGGGGTGGATCGCGGCGCGCTTGGTGACTGGCGGGACGGGCGCAACGACCTCGAAGCGCCGGCCCGGCAGCTTTGCCCGCCAATCGGGGAAGTGCTCGACTGGCTAACTCGCCAGCCGGGGGCCAGCTTCGTTCGAATGTCAGGCAGCGGTGCGACCTGCTTTGCAATGTTCGGCGATGAAGGTGAGCGCGACCGCGCCGCGCAAGCCTGTCCGTCCCGGTGGTGGCATTTGGCGACAATTCTGCGATAGGGCGCCCCATGTCCCGCCCCATCGTCACCGCGAGCAAGATGCGTTCCGCCGAACGGCATGCCATCGAAGCCGGAACCAGCGAAACCGAGCTCATGGAGCGGGCCGGCCGCTCGCTCGCCGAGGCGATCCGCTTCCATGCCGGGCCGCGCGAGACCCTGTTCCTCTGCGGGCCCGGCAATAATGGCGGAGACGGCTTTGTCGCAGCGCGCCACCTCGCCGCCTGGGGGTATAGGGCGAGGGTCGCCATTCTCGGCGAACCCACGGCCGAGGCGGCTCGGTGGGCGAGGAGCCGGTGGGAAGGAGAGGTCGAACAATTTGCCGAGGCCCGCGCTGCGCCGATCCTCGTCGATTGCCTCTTTGGAACAGGTCTTAGCCGGGGGCTTGAACCTCTTGTCCACGAACGTCTTTCATCCCTTGTCGATGAAGCGCTCGTAGCCGTCGCCTGCGACCTTCCAAGCGGCATCGGCAGCGACAGCGGTGCCATCCTCTCGCCGGTTGCCACCTATGATCTCACCGTCGCGTTCGGAGCGCTGAAGCCTGCGCACCGGCTGATGCCGGCGATGGCGAAGATGGGAAGGGTGGTGCTTGCCCCGATCGGCCTTTCGACCGGGACCTTATGGCATGAAATCGGCAAGCCCTGCATCCCGCCGCTCGACCCGGAGGGCCACAAGTACAGCCGCGGCCTCGTACACTGCCTTGCCGGCCAGATGCCGGGAGCGATCGCGCTTGCGGCGACCGCCGCCGCGAGGAGCGGTGCAGGCTATGTCCGGGTTTCGACGTCGCTTCCAATCGCTTCCCTTCCATCGTCGATCGTCCAGACGGGGAGCGCCGCGCTCCAGGACGAGCGCATTGGGTGCATCCTGGTCGGGCCGGGTCTCGGCGACGTACCGCAGGTGCTGACGCTCGCACTGACGGCTCCCCGGCCGATCGTCATCGACGCCGACGCGATCGGGCTTGTAGGCGAACCGGAGCGGCTCCACGGCCATGACACGATCCTGACACCGCACGAGGGGGAGTTCCGGCAGCTGTTCGGTGACATCGACGGCAGCAAGGCGGAGCGGGCTCTCGAAGCTGCCCGGAGGTCCCGGTCGGTCATCGTCTACAAGGGCCCCGACACGCTGGTCGCCTCGCCCGACGGAAAGCTGGGGTTTGCACCGCCATCGCCGGCCTGGCTTGCAAGCGCCGGCACCGGGGACGTGCTCGCCGGGATGATCGCGGCGATGAGGGCAAGGGGCCTCGGGCCGTTCGAGGCGGCCTGCGCCGGCGTATGGCTCCATGGCCGTGCTGCCAGGATCGCGGGCCCCCAGATGACCGCCGATGACCTGGTCGCGGCGATCGGTCCCGCGCTTCTCGACCAATGAGCGAGCCCATCGTCCGGATTGCAGCGCGCGGCGACGGCGTGAGCGCGTCCGGCCGCCACGTGCCCTTCGCGGTCCCCGGCGACATGCTCGAGGAAGATGGCCGGGTCCTGCCGGGACCCGGTCACCAGGAGCCGCCATGCCGTCATTTCCCCGAATGCGGCGGCTGCCAGCTCCAGCATCTCACCGACGCCGCCTATCTTGACTATTGCACTTCGCGGGTCGCGGGCGCGCTCGCCCAGCACGGCCTAGAAAGCGAAATCCGCGAGACACATTTGTCGCCGCCACGGACCCGCCGCCGGGCGAGCCTCAGGGCCGTCAGGGCAGGGGGAAGGATCCAGCTTGGCTTCAACGCGGCCGCGAGCAACCGGGTGGTCGACATGGCCGAGTGCCACGTCCTTGATCCCCGGCTGTTCGCATTGCTCCAGCCGCTTCGCGTCCTGCTTTCCTCGATCCTGCCGCCAAGGCGCACCGCCGAGGTCATGCTCACCCTGGCCGACCAGGGAGCCGACGTCCTCCTCAAGGGCGTGGAAGTTGCCGGGCTCGATGCGGTCGAGAATGTCACTGCCTTCAGCGAGGGGAACGCGCTCGCGCGTCTCAGCATCGACGAGGGTTATGGCGCCGAGCCGCGCTACGAGCCCCGGCCGGTCAGCGTTACCCTCGGAGGAGCCGCTGTGCCGCTTCCGGTCGGCTCCTTCCTCCAGGCGACGGCCGATGGCGAGGCCGCGCTCGTCCAGGCAGTGCGCGAAGCAACGGCCGGGGCGGGGCGGCTGCTCGACCTCTTCTCAGGTCTTGGCACTTTCGCGCTCTCGCTCGATGGCGCCATCACCGCGGCCGAGGCATCCCGCGAGGCGATCATCGCGCTAAAGCAGGGCACTTCCCGCGCTGGCCGGCAGCTTCATGCCGAGCACCGGGACCTCTACCGGCGCCCGTTTCAGCCGGGCGAGCTTGGCTCGTTCGATGCGGCGGTCCTCGATCCACCGCGGGCCGGGGCACAGGAACAGGTGCGGGCGCTTGCCGATTCCAGCGTCGAGCGCATCGCCTATGTCAGCTGCAACCCCGCCACCTTCGGGCGTGACGCCGAGATATTGGTGAACGGCGGCTACCGGCTGGACTGGGTGCGACCTGTCGGCCAGTTCCGCTGGTCAACGCATGTCGAGCTCGCAGCCGCCTTCACCCGCTAGTTCGGTTGGAAGGCTATTGGCCCTGGTGTTTGAATAACTCGAAACGCTGCGCCAGGCGGTCCCGGTCTGGATAATCCCTTGTTCTCGTCGGCAGGCGGATCTTCTCGCCATGCTTCAGTTTTACGCCCTGTTCGAACATCGGACCGTCGTTGATCGAAAGCAGGGCTTGGGAAATGTGGATCCTGAAATCCGGGTCGATCCCGATCAGATTCGCATCGAATGCCGCATGATGCACCTTGGAGAGCGGCAATCCGTTCGGGACAATTGGAAGACCGTCGTCTTCAAGATCCCCGATGATATGAGCTGCATCGAGGAGCCGCACTTCCGGCAGGCCGGTAATCGCACAGCGTCCCTCGTAGGCGGTGAGGACAGCTTCGCGAAACCTCGCCTGGTGAAGCCGCTGCCGAACAATCGTCGAAGCATATCTCCGTTCAAAGGCGTCCGGCGCAGTTGGGTCCGTATCGTCGGTCATTGGTACGCCAAAGACTAGCCCTGCTTTCAGGGCTGCCGGGTCCCATTCAACCACGAATGTTGGAAAATGGGCGGTGTAACGCCCTGGTGCGATGCCGAGGAAATAGAAGATCGGCACTTGTTCCTGCATGGCTTCGCGAAGCCACTGATTGTCATATGCCTTTGGATCGGATCCTTGGAATGCGTAGTCGATGACTTCTTCGCCCGATTCAATTTGGGCATGCACTTCGCGCTGGTCGTCGTACCAGACGCGCGCGCCGGTTCTTGGATAGACTGTCCGGATACTGAGGAGAAAGCGCAGCTGCCGCGGCTTGAAGATTCCGCGCTGGGGATTGACGATCGGGATGCGCTCGCCGCCGATCTGCACTCCGGCGAGCAGGTCCGAACTGGTCAGGCAGCCTTTCCCGCTGACCCGACGCAGATGTTCGGCGATCAACATTCGCGCGCGGGCGTCTTCGGCTCGACTACAAGACATTTCGATTCGCCCGACAGGTTCGACGTCCCCCCCTCAGCTTCGCCTCCCGATGCCAGAATCCACATTGGTTCTGTCCGCTCGGCCGCCAGGCGGCCGAGCGGTCAAGCTAGAGTATTCCGCAGTCGTGCAGGATCCGCGCCGCCGCGTGCACGGTCAGGCCGAGCAGGCAGAGCGATGCAAGCGCGAATATCGGGAACCGGTACTTGACGATATTGGTCAGGCACTGGACCAGGCTGTGCAGGATCCTCAGGCCGACATAGCCCCAGGCGAGGTAGATGTTGATTGGCTGGTTCATGTCCATCAGCGCGAGGACGAGGACGATCGCGTAGAATATCGTCGGCTGCTCGAGCAGGTGGGTGTAATTGTGCGATTTCCACTGCACCTCGTCGGGGGCCTTGCCCTCGAGGTTCACCCCGCGCGAGCCCGGCGGGATATTGCCGAGCGTAATCCCCATCTTCCTGAAGGCCGCGAAGCGCGTCACCGCCATCCAGGCCATGATGACCAGCGTCCAGGCAACGAGCACGACCACCGGCGCCAGCAGCGGGCTGTAGTTCATGGTTTTTCCCTCCCCTTCATCGAAGAAGGGGAGGGTGCGTCAGTTTCGCGGATGAAACAAGTTTAGTCGAACAGCTTGGCGAAGCGGCGCTTCTCGCGGTTCTTCCACAGGCCCCGGTGATAGGCGTCGCTTGCAAGGAGCGGCATGACCGAGGTCGCCTCGGCATAGACCATCTGCTCGAGCGCGGTCGAAACCTTGCCCCAACTCGCTGCCTCCTGGAGGGTCGAGCTGCTGCACGCACCGTCGCGGACGTCGGCGACCGTGATCTGCACGGCATATTTGTGGACCTCGACGTCCTCGTGGCCAAGGATCTCGGCGCAGACTACCGTGTCCTGCGCGAAATTCTTGGGAACGCCGCCACCGATCATCAAGAGCCCGGTCGTGCCGGCCTTGATCTTGATTTCCGTGAGCTCGCGGAAATCGGCAATGCTGTCGAGGGTCAGCCAGTGCCCGCCACGCTTCATGGCGTCGACCTGGTGCTTGACCAGCCCGAAGCCGGCCGAGCTGTCGGTGAAGGCCGGGCAGAAGATCGGAACGTCATGCTCGTAGGCGAGCTTGA
>CAZQLI010000024.1:0-14875 GCA_964594145.1 uncultured Sphingomonas sp.
CAGGCACGAAGCGCCCCGTCGCGCTGCGCTCCCGCCGTCCGCAATGCCTCAACGAGAAAAGCTTCGCCCATATTATGCTCTCCGAAAATCTGGATGACGGGTGACCGATCAGGACCGAGATAGCTTCCTGGCCTTCGATCGCAATTGCTGCTGTTTGAACCGCGGCTGGCCCACGACCGGGGCAGTCGACCAGCAGGCCAAAATCGGTTGCCCTTTCAATAGCTTAGTACAAAGCAAGGCCGTTCGCGACTGCAGCATGACGGTTTTCAGCGCACAGGTCGGGGCCAGGAAAAGCTCAACCAGGTCTCTCCGGTCCTGCTGCCGGCTGCGTCGCATCGACGCTCCGCGATCATCCCTTTGCCATGATCGTCGATTGCGACGACCGTGCTGCACCGCGTCCCATAAACGGAATTGCGGATGAAGATCGGCGAGAGCGCCGGTTCCAGCGGCACGTCGGAGGGTAGCGCTGGTGCTATCCCCGCCTCGGGAAGCTGCTCGTCACCGAGTGCGTCGAGCAGCGCCTCGGGACCCTTGTCACCCTTGACGATCCAGTCGAGCAGGTGCGCCTTGAGCTGAAGCGTCTTGGGCCAGGGCTCGTCGAGCGCCCCGTTCGACAGGCCGTAGACGCCCGGCGCGAGACGACTGTGCAATGCCTCGGGCCGGTTCGACAGGAACCATGCGTCATCGCCATCGGCGAAGATCAGGTTCAGCGGGTTGAATCCGTCCAGTCCGACCGCGTCGATTTGGTCGAATGGCGCTGATCCACCGAGCAGGCCCGTCACCAGCGCACCTCGCGATGTCCGCCCGGGCAGCGGTGGGCCATATCCCCTGAGGTTGGTGATCACGGCGAACCGGCCCTGCTCGGAAACTCCAAGCCACGTCCCTCCTGATTGCAGGTCGCGGCCGGCGATCAGATGACCTGGCGCTTCCCATCGATCCAAAGGAGCCGCGGGACGGGCATGGAGCTCGTCGCGGTTGCCGGCAACTACCAGCGGCCATCGTGGATGGGCGCGCCATGCAAAGGCGAGGACACACATTCTTGGGTCTATCCCTTCCTGTCACCGCTATGTTGCCAAGCCGCTACCCTTGCGGCCACGTCGATTGTTTTACCGGCATCGGCGCCATGAACCAGCGGGTCGGCCCGCGGCGTTCGGTACCGAAGGGCAGGAGCGGCGAACAGGACCCAGCCGGGTCTCCGTTTACAGCCGCCCGGCAATCCTGCTCGGGGCGCTGATGGGCGCCAAGGTCGTCCACTTGATGACGCACGATTCCATCGGGCTTGGCGAGGATGGATCAACGCACCAGCCGGTCGAGCATCTCCCGGCGCTCCGTACCATGCCGGGCTACACGTCTATCGCCCTGGAGCAGCAAATCCCCCGTGATCGACGACCATCGTGAAATAGTAGAGGTCATTGAGGTCCTGCATCGTCCCCCCGGTAGGACGTCGGCATGGACGGGGTTCTCCCGCGGTCATCGTTGCGCAGTTCCGCCTTGTCGGAAACGCCCTGGGAAATCGGGTTTGAACCGAATTCGATCGTTCGGTTGCGCTTGCTGCTTCGATGATATGCTTAAGAGACGGCTCGCATCATCGCCGTGATTCCAGGCCGAGCACGCGAGCTATGACCGACCATGATACATATTTGAAGTTCTGGTTTTCGAGAGGAAGCATGTTCCGCCCATCCTGGGCGACAAGTGCTCCCTGCTCAAACCCGGGCCCGAGGTTGGCGCTCGAGACGTCGAGGCCATCCGTCTCGGATACACCGTCGATGCCCTTCGCCGGGTCGGCTATGATTGCAAACGACCCCAGATATTCATTGCGGCCCTCGCGGCGGTAAACAGCATAGCTGTTGTTGCCTTGGCTCGAGACGATCAGGTAACCGCGGCCGCCGCCGAGATCATAAAGGCCGACGCCTTCCAGGTCATCCTTCAGCCTTGGATTGTCCGCAACCCTGTCGACGGGAGCCGGAACGGCGCTTCTGACCGGGTCAGCAGTTACCCGCCAAAGCCCGACATCCTCTTCGGCTACGTATAGGACAGCCGCTTCGTCATCGACGACGCAACCTTCGGTCTGGCTGCCGAACTTGATGTCGCGGACCAGTTTCGCCCTGACCCTGCCGGCCCTGGTTGGAACCAGCTCCCATTGCCTGACAAGCCCGTCGGGATCGCTGATAAACACATAGGTTCGGCCGCGCCGGTCGCGGTACATGCACTGTCCATACGGATCCGAAAGGCCGGTAGGCTGAAGGCCGTCCGCTACGCTGGTCAATGTGCCGCTGGCGGTGTCGAGCGAGTAAATGGCGATTGCCTTGTTGGTCCGGTCGCTCGCGGTGACCAGGACGATGTCGCGGCCGGCGAGCCGATAGGCTGAACGAAGGTCGACGTTATTCATCTTTCCGTCGGCAGCGAAATGGCGGGACTTGCCGGTCATGTCATAGACGTGAAGCCCGCCCTGCTTGTCCGTGCCTATTACCCAGCTTCGCGCCGGATCCTCGAGGTTCGCCCATATTGCCGGATCGTCGGCCGCGTCAGCCCCGCTTGCAACCGGATCGGTTTCAACGGACGGTTGGACGACCGGAAACGTCGGCGAAACGGCCACGACCAAGGGCTGCGGCGCACCCGCTTCGATGGCCAGCGCCGCGGCGACCCTCCCGAACGGGACGATCTTGTAGTTAGATGCATCATCGTCGCCGGCCAGCAGGACCGGCTCACCGCCGAGCGCGCTCGAGCTGGTCGCGAACAGGCCACCAGGCTCGGCTACGGCTTCGCCGGCGGACGAGATTGTAAAAGCTCCGACAAAGACGTCGTCCCGCCCATGGTCGTAAAGGAAAAGCCGGCCCGAAGAAGCGTCCGAGGCGATCAGCCACCTGGCGCCATCGCCGCCGTCATAAAGCGCCAGCCCGCCAAGCTCTTCCGTGATCCTGCCCAGTCGGACCGCGTCGACCAGGGTCGGCAGGATCTCGGTCTCGGGCTCCGCGTCGAAACGCCAGATCCCGACAGCCTCCTCGGCAACGTAAAGCTGACCGGTCCGGTCATCGGCGACACAATGTTCGACGGTGGATGCCACGTGGAGCCTGCGCATCAGCCTGGCGTCGACCTTGCCGGGGATGGGCTCAAACAGCAGATATTGGTCAATTTCGCCGCCGTCGCCGAGCGCGAAGGCATAAAGTGAGCCATCCTCGCTACTTCGATAGAGGCAGCTGCCCTCCACGGCGATCCCGAGAGGAACGGCGCGAGCGCCCGTCTCCGCGAGCGATCCGGCGTCGGGGCGGTAAAAGCGGAGGCTATTGCTGGTCGCATCCGCCGCAACGAGGATCGGGCCCTCGATCCCGGCTAGCGCGTCATATCGAACATCAAGGCCGACCGCCTCGCCGGCCGGAACCGACCCCAACCGCTTTCCGGACGCGTCATAGAGCTCCAACCCAGCCAGTTCGGCGGTACCCACGACCATGGCCCTGGCGCCGTCGCTGAGGATCACGGCCCGGTTCGATCCGCCCATCTGCGTCGCCTCCGTTGCCAGGGCCTCGATTGCTGGAACGGTGGCTCCGGTTTGTCCGACTACCCCGGTCGCCAGCCAAGCGACTCCGGCAAACCAACCCCAAACGCGCATATTGGCTGTCCCCCGCTCTCAAAAACTGGAGGCTGAAAGCTACCCGGCGCCCCTTCGCAGTGCAAGGCCAATTCCAAAACAGTTGCATTCTGGAATTTTCTGTTCAATCATGATTTCGTCCCACCAGAGAAGTGCGGACAATGGGGGAGACTATGATGCGGAATCTGCATACGCTGCAGGGGCTCCTTTTTTCGTCTGCCTTGTTCGCTGCCCAGACAGCGATCGCTCAACAGCCGGCCAGCGAGCCCGTGCCGGACCAGGAGCCGGCCGCAGAAACTGCCGCCGAGGGGGATGCGAAGGCCGAGGGGCTTCCCGCGGTTCCGACCACTGCGGGCATTGAACCAGCAGATGACCGGTCGCTGAGCGACATCGTCGTCGTTGGCTCCCGCATCTATCGCAACCGAACCGACACGATCGCCCCCGAACTCACCTACGGGCAGGAGTTCTTCCAGAAGTTCGAGCCAACATCGGTCGGCGACTCGCTCAAGCGGGTCCCGGGCGTCGCCTTTACGAGCGATATCGGTGAATATGACGCGCCGGCACTGCGCGGTCTCGGCGCTGGCTTCACCCAGATCCTCGTCAACGGGCGCCCGATCCCTGGTGCCGGTAACGACCGGTCGGTATTCGTCGACCGGATTCCCGCGGAGATCATCGACCGCATCGAGATCATCCGTTCGCCGACCGCGGACCTCGATAGCCAGGGCATTGGCGGCACCATCAACATCATCCTGAAAGACGGGGCCAGCCTTCCGCCGGGCGTGGTGACCCGCGCGGGCCTGCTTTATTTTCCGGACGACAAGACCTTCAAGGGTTCCGGTGCAGTTTCATGGTCGGGACGCAACAAGACGGAAACGGTTGCCTGGTCGCTGACGCTCGATGCGCAGCAACGTTACAATCCGAAGCTCACGCGGCAGGAAGTGTTCGACGATAATGTCCCGGGATTTGACCAGACCGACACCGGCCTCGAACTGTTTCGGCCATTCGACCGAGCTGGTTCGATTGCCCTCGAGCGCACCGAGGAAATCGATACGCGGCGAAGTTTCGACCTTTCCCTGAATGGCGATATCACGTTCGTGCTCGGTGAACAAAGCAAGCTCCGCTTCGACGGCTTCCTCATCCGAACACGCCGAACCGACACGGAACAGAAGCTCGATCTCGAGCGGCCGGAGAATGACGACGGCGACCCGGTTTTCGACCAAGGTTTCGAAATCGACTCGGTCGAGATTGCAAAGGAGCCCTTCAAGCAGTTCAATTACGGCCTCTCAGGGCTGTACGAGACCAAGTGGGGTAACGGCCTGAGCGCGGAAGTGCAGCTTCGCTACTCGCAGTTCGACGAGGAGAGTTCCGACAATGCTTTCGAGCTCGATGATGATTTATATGACCTCGCTACGCTAAGATCGCAGGACCTGCGGCTGACAAGCGATGCAGAGCTGATCGAGATCGAGGCGCTCGATATCCTGGACAGGGAATTTTCGGGCGACGCGGCAATCAAGAAGGAATGGGCCAACTGGAGCCTAAAGGTGGGCACGGCTGGCAAGCTCAAGCGTCGAACCTTCGGGCAGACGATCGGCGAAGACCTCAACGACGAGGAAGACGCGTCGGTGGTCGAAAGCCGCTTCCACTATCGCGAGACCCGTCTCGACGGCTTCGCGCTCGCTGAGTTCAAGCTGGGTCGAGCCAAGCTTCAGACCGGCGTTCGCGCAGAATATACCAAGACCAGCCAGACCATCCGGGACGACCTGTCGGAGAATATCGAGGAGAGGGCCTCGGGCAAGGAGTTGCACATAAATCCCTCGGTTCACCTCCAGGTACCATTCGGCAACGGCCCCCAGTTCAGGGCAAGCCTCGCCAAGACCGTACGGCGCCCCAACGTAGACCAGGTAGTTCCCTTCCGTCTGGTGGACGACCCGGAAGACAATGACATCACGATGGGTAATCCCGACCTCAAGTTCGAGACGAGCTGGGGCGTCGACGTCGGGCTCGAACAGCGGCTTCCGCGCGGTGTCGTTGGCATCAACTTCTTCTACCGCAAGGTGCGTAATCTCATCTCGCTGGTGAACACCGGCGTTCCGGTCTTCCCAGAAGAGGATCCCGACAGCGACGAAGGCCGCGCCCGGATCTACAGCTATGACAATGTCGGCAATGGCAAGGTCTATGGCTTCGAGTTCGACCTGTCGGCACCGCTCAGTTTTGTCGGGCTCGACAATACCGGCGTGTTCGCCAACTACACGAGGCTCTGGTCGAAGCGGACCGAGCCGAACACCGGGATGAGAGTGCCCTTCGATGGCCAGCCCAAATATGTCTACAACGTCGGCGTGACCCAGGAGATACCGAGCTGGGGCATGTCGGCCGGCTTCAGTTTCCGCAAGCAGGGCACGTCCCGCAGCACCTTCCTCGGTGAAGAGGAATACCAGACCTACCAGGGTAACCTGGAAGCCTATGTCGAGAAGCGCATCGGTAGGAATTTCGTGCTTCGCCTGAGCGGCAACAACCTGCTCGACGCCCGCAGCAGGCAGTGGGAACGCAACTTCGACGGCGACACGGGCCTCGAGATTATCGAGAACCAGCAGGCCGGCAATGTGGACAATTTCGAGGTGGAGCATGAGGAAACCTCGCCCCAGATCATGCTGACGGCCCGGCTTGTGTTCTAACCGGGACATGCGAGCGCCCCTGTCCCGCGTCGGCCCTGCAAGCGATAGAATGGCATGACGGCATTTCTGCGTGCATTTGCAACCGGCGCCGATGCGCCAAGGCTTCAGGACGAAGCCGAGATCGACCGGCTGTACCGGCAGAGCCGCATACGGGTGATGCTTGCGATCACCATCGGTTACGGCCTCATTTACATGTGTCGATTGGCGATCGGCGTCGTAAAAAAGCCGCTGATCGACGAGGGAATTTTTACGCCGACCGAACTTGGAACCATCGGCTCGGCACTTTTCTACACCTATGCGCTCGGCAAGCTCACCAATGGCTTCCTCGCCGATCATGCCAATGCGCGCCGCTTCCTCGCGGCCGCATTCCTGCTTACCGCCATCTGCAATATCTTCATGGGATTAACCACTGCGGTCGTTACGGCCACGCTCCTCTGGGGCCTGAACGGCTGGTTCCAGAGCTTCGGAGCCCCGGGCGGCGTCGTCGCGATGACCGCCTGGTTTTCAAACCGGGAGCGCGGGCGGGCCTATGGATTGTGGAGCACCGCCCATTCGATCGGCGAGGGGCTGACCTTCCTGTTGGTAGGAGGGCTGGTTTCCGTGGCCGGCTGGCGGTGGGGCTACTGGGGCCCTGGCATCATTGGGATCGTCACCGCCATCGGCGTCTTCGCGCTGATGTGTGACCGCCCTCAGACGCTCGGACTTCCCCCGGTCAACGAGTGGAAGGGAGATCGGTACAGCGAGACGAGCAAGAGCAGCGGCCAAAGCACGCTCACGCTGCAACTATCAATCCTCAAGATACCGGCGATCTGGGTCCTCGCGCTTGCCAGCGCCACGACCTACGTAACGCGCTACGGCATCAACAGCTGGGGCATCCTCTATCTCCAGGAAGCAAGAGGCTATTCATTGCCCATGGCCGGAACGCTGCTGATGATCAGCACTCTTGCGGGGATCGCCGGGGCAATTGCCTTCGGATTTGCGTCGGACAAGCTGTTCGATGCAAGGCGCCCGCCGGCAAATCTCCTGTTCGCGATCCTCGAACTGATTGGCCTCGCGGTCATTTTTTTCGGGCCGACCAGCACGCCGGTACTGATTGCCGGAATGCTGCTGTTCGGTATGGGCCTGACGGGGCTGGTTACCTCCCTTGGCGGGCTGTTCGCGGTCGATATTGCTCCCAAACGCGCCGCTGGGGCAGCGATGGGTGTGATCGGCGTATTCAGCTACATCGGAGCGGCCGTCCAGGAGCAAGTGTCGGGCATATTGATTGACCGGAACATGACGATCGTCGGCGGCGACCGTCTATATGACTTCGGACCGGTCACCTGGTTCTGGATCGGTTCTTCCATCGTCTCGATGCTGCTGGCAGCGAGCCTCTGGCGCACGCAGCTTCGCGACTAGCTCTCGCGGTGAGGACAGAAACGAATGCGTAGCTTTTTGTTGAGCCTTCCACTGTTGCTAGCGGCCTGCGCGACAGGCCCGGCAACCACCTCCGAGCCCGACGGCGTGAAGCCCTATGCCTTGCTGGTTTTTGGTGATCATGGCTATGACCTCGACTATCTCGAGGCCGATGATCGCGAGCCGCCGCTGACGCTCGAGCAAGCGATCGAGCAGGAGCGCGAGGAATGGGCCGAAGACAAGCGACCTCCGGCAGAATTCGCGCCGTCCGCCATGATCCGTCTTCCGAGCACCGGCGGATATGTCCCGGCGAGCGGGATGATGCCGGTAGCCAAGGCAATGCGCAGCTATTGTAAGACAGCGCAGTGCGACTCCGCCGTGATGCTCGGCGACAATATCTATCCCAATGGACCGACGGGCGGCGCGGATGGGGTCAGTGACGCGAAGCGCTTCGACGACATACTTCTCCGGCCGTTCCGGGACTTCACAACCATAGCACCGAATTTCCGGATTTATGCGACGCTCGGCAATCATGACTGGCGGACCTCGCGAGAGGCAGCGCTCGCGGAAGTTCGCTACCTCGAGACGACGAGGCCGTTCTACATGGACGGGATTTCCTACCGGGTAAGCCCGCCCGGCCGGCCCGACGTGGAGATATTTGTCCTCGATACGGAAGTGCTTCTGGCGGGCGAGACCGTTTACGAGGCAGAGCTCGCCGATGACGGCAGCGAACTACCGGGCCGCGAGATCGACGAGCCCGAGCCATGGACACGACCCCAGGATGAGCGGGAGCGCAGCATGGCGGCGTGGCTCGAGCAATCGCTGCGTCAATCCAATGCACGCTGGAAGATCGTCATGGGCCACCATCCGCTCTGGTCCTCGGCCGGCAGCAAGTTCCACCAAGCCCGGGTGCTGCGCCGGCTGATCCTGCCAACGCTATGCAAATATGCCGACATGTACCTGGCCGGGCACGAGCATACGCTGGAGCTTCACACCGACAGCTGCGCCAAGGCCGTCCCGGGTGTCCCACTTCCACCACTGCCACAGATTGTCTCGGGCGCCGCCGCCAAGCAGCGCCCGATCAACAGATGGTTCATGGCCCACCAGTCCCGCGACAACCCTGAGCTTAAGACCGAATATGCGAAGGGCCTCGTGTGGGGATATGTCCACCTCACCCTCGACGGCGACGAGGCGACGGTGCGGGTCTTCACCACGCCCAGCGACGGGAGCGGCGCAAGCGTGCCTGAGATCACGAGCCAATACAGGCGGCGGACCGGCTCATTGCCCCATTAGTCCTTCGCGGCGCCCAGTGACCGCCGAACGCTGAAAGTGAAGATCGGGTCGACGTCGATTCTCCTGGTGGTTACCGATTCCAGGACCCCGGTGGAGCGCGGCCCGTCGAACCGGTGCCGTTCGTCCCTCAGTCCTTTCCAGGAAATATTCTCGACCTCGGCCCGAATCCGCCAATTGCGGGCGGGCCGAAATTCGACATGGGCCCCCGTCGACAATCCGCTTTGCTCGCGGCGAAATTCGTCGAAACGATATTCTCGCTCATGGCTGCCAAATATGGCCTCCGCTCCCCAGCTCCAGCGCCCGCCGGGAATATCGTGTGTGACGCGAATCTCGCCTTCAAAAGGCTTGTCCTCGGAAATCGGGCGCCCGGCACCCGTGATCGGGTCAGTGACCCGGCTTTTGACGTAAATGAGGTCCACCCTAAGCTCCATTCCCCCGAGGCCAAGCTGATCGAGCGGTGTCGTCAATTCCGCCTCGATGATCGTGCGCCGGGCGCGGCCGATATTTCCGACGGCGTCGAACAACTCGCCGTTGTCCGCGACGAGGACGCGGTCGATCACGTCGTCGATCCTTTCCCGCCGGAAGGTCAGTATCAGTGACCCGCCTTTCCAGAACCGCTGCTCGGCCAGCGCCGAAAATGTCCATGTGGTCGGAGGCTTGAGGGACGGCGCTCCTGCAAGGACGTCGTCGCGGTCGAGATCTGCCGAAGCGAGGAAATCCTCAAAATCGAGCTGCGCCGCCTCGCGCTGAAGCGACAGCTGAACCCTGGTCAGGCCATTGTCCCAAGAAATGCGCATGCGGGGCTTCAGGAAAAGGAAATTGTCCTGCTGCGACGCGTCGCCAGTCGAATGAATGGCTGAATATTCGCCGCGCAGCGTTGTTTCGAGGGTAAGTTGCCTGGCCGGCTGCCATGTCGCGCCGATCGAGGCTTCGGCGCGCCGCTCACTGACGGCGACGTCCGATCCGATAATCGGCTGCACAACGTCGCCTTCTGAAAGCTCGGCCTTGCCCCTGAGCCTGTTGAGTGCGGCCTCGAGGCTGCCGACCAGTTGCAGCCCCTTTCCCTCGCGGCGAAATTCCGCACGCGCAATAGTTTCCGAGGTCCGGACATTCTCCGAAAACCGCTCTTGTTCCTCGCGAGCGACAGCATTGAGCCATTCGGTGCGATGGCTCACCAGCGTTTCGAGTTCACCCGCGCCAGCCGGCACCTTGAACTGGGCCGCGGTCTCTGCGCTCCACGTCCGCTCCCGCTCCGTTGAGGCGCGCTCAAAGCCTTCCGCCTTCGAGCGGATTTCCTCTCGCTTGGTCTCGCGTGCGCCGTTGAAATTTGCGCTGAGGATGCCGCCTGCGACCGGCAGGTCATATTCCAGGCCGGTCACCAGCTTACGTTTATATTCGCGCTCGTCGCGAGCGATTATTGAGCCCCGTGGCTCGCCCGCTTCGACTTCGATGATGTCACCCGTGCCCGAGTCCTCGTCGATTTCGGTGGACAGCCCGACCGTCGCCTGGAGGCGCCGCGGCCCGGATTCCCGGCTGTACTCCAACCGGGCGTCTGGCTTGAGTCCGATCTCGCGAGCTGCGCTTGCACCTGCCAGGACGGAGCCGGACGTCGCGGCCCGCGATCGCCTGACAATGTTGGCGACCAGGTCGAAGCTGCCGGTTGCCCCACCATGTGAGCCGCCGCGGATGAGCTCGATCCGAAGAACCGATGAAGCTGGAAGGCGGCGCAGAAGCTGTTCGAGTGTCTGCCCCTTGCCCGGCGGAGTTCGACCGTCAACGAGCACATTGCCTCTCGAGCCCGTGAAACCCCGCACGTCTTCATCTATTTCGACAAGTTTGAAACCGGGAAGCCTGCGGACCATGTCGTAAGCATCAACAGGATTGAACTGATCAAAATAGTCAGGAGTGAAGATCTGTGGGCCCGCCTCGCCTGGGGCCTGCGCAACGAGGGGCGATACATGCAGTAACCCGGCGACAAGCAGAGCTGTACGCCTGGCGCTTCCTGCCCTAGCCATCAACCGGCGCGATTGCAGCGACCAGCGTCGAATGATGTTGAGGCGCTGAAGCCAGCACCGTTCCGGCGGCTAGATCGAGTGGACGTCCAAGAGTGTCGGTGACCGTGCCACCGGCCTCCTCGACGATGATGACACCGGCGGCAATGTCCCAGGCGCTGACGCTTTGCTCCCAATAGGCATCAAACCGACCGCAGGCGACATATGCCATGTCGACCGCCGCAGCGCCCAGCCGGCGGATTCCGGCAACCCTCGGCGTCAGGTTCTGCATTTCCGCTGTGAACTGTTTATGCCTCGGCTTGCTCGCGAACGGGATTCCGACCGCGAACACGGCCTCTACCGTCTGCTGGCGTGTCGATACCTGGATTGGGAGCCCGTTGAGATAGGCACCTTCGCCGCGGGCCGCCCAGAAGGTTTCGTTCAGCAGGGGGATGTGGGTAACCCCGGCTACGACCTCCCCCTTGACGGCAAGCGCAATATTGACCGCGAACAGCGGCAGGCCGATCAGGAAGTTGGTCGTGCCGTCGAGCGGGTCGACGATCCAGACATGGTCGGCGTCGCCGCCCTCGACCAGTCCACCCTCCTCACCGAGGAAGCCATAGTCGGGCCGATAAGCCGAGAGCACCTTGCGAACCCCCTCCTCAGCGCGGAGATCAGCGTCGCTGAACATGTCGTCCAGGCCCTGCTTGTGACGTATCTCGAGCTTTCCGAGATTTGCAAAATCGCGCCTCAATCCCTCGCCGGCGTCAAAGGCCGCCTTGAGCATAGTCTCGACCAGCTGGGAACTACCGGCCAATCCAGTTAACTCCGGACGATCCAGTCGTGAGCCGGATCGTTGCGGAAAATCCACTTCCGGCTCGGCCCTGCCATCACATTGAGATAATAAAGATCGTATCCGTGCGGGGCACCGGTCGGATGGTAGCCGCGGGGGACCATCACCACGTCGCCGTCCTCGACCGTGATGGTTTCATCGATTGAGCGGTCATCGGTATAGACCCGCTGGATGGCGAACCCCTGCGGCGGGTTGATCCGGTGATAATAGGTTTCCTCGAGTGCCGTTTCTTCCCCGGCTTTGGCAGTATCATGCTTGTGGGGCGGATAGCTCGACCAATGTCCTCCAGGAGTGATCACCTCGACGACCAGCAGGCTCTGGGCGGGTTCGGTTTCTGGCAGGATGTTTCGGACGAAGCGCTGGTTGGTGCCACTCCCCCTCACTTCCTGTTGCATGCTCGCCGGGTCGAGCAGGCGAGGCTCACCGCCGGGGCCGGCCGGCGCGGTGCCTATTGCTAGCTCGACCGGGGTGACCGCCGAAACCTCGTAGGAAACCCCTGCCGGGACATAGACTCCAACCGGCGGCTTGTCCTCGAAGACCGACCCGCGCGATCCCACCCCGTCCAGGAAAAGTGCACCGGCCTGGATGTTGGCGGTCCCGGCCAACAGCACGAGGCACGCTTCCCGGCCCGGGACACCGCCGGCGTGACGCTGTCCCGGCTCCAGCTTCACAGCCTGGAACCCGACATGGGTCCACCCGGCTGACTGGGGCGTCACCTCGAGGACAGAGCCGTCCTTTGCAGGGGGATGGGGGCGGACCTTGAGGGTCATGCGGCTTCCTCCAGAAATACGCGTCGGGCCTCGGACCGGAGCGAGCCAAGCCCGATCGTGGCGAAAGCGCGTGGATCGGCGATCGCCGGGTCCTGTTCGGCCTCGACGACGACCCAACCCGAATAGTCGATCGCAGATAAAGCGTTGAAGATTGCCGCAAACTCAAGATTGCCGTCACCAGGCACCGTGAACATACCCTCGAGAACACCGTCCAGAAAGCTTCCACCCCTCGCCATCAAAGCCTCGAAGACCGGCCGGCGTATGTCCTTGCAATGGACATGGGCAATCCTTCCCGGGGCGCTTTCAATGACCGAGACCGGGTCAATTCCGCCCAGCGCGGCGTGGCCGGTGTCAAGTGTCAGCCCGACATTATCGCCGGTGGCGGCGATGAAGTGGTGAAGCTCATCAGCGGTTTCGACCACGGTACCCAGATGATGATGATAAGCGAGCTTGAGACCCCGCCCGTCAATAAAATCTGCGATCCTTGTCATCCGTTCTCCGAAGCGCTTCCATTCCTCTGCGCCCAGTACCGGCGACCTAGCCAGCGGCCGGGAACGATTGCCATGAATGGCATTGCTGGTCTCGGCGATAACGAACGGCCTGCTGCCCATTGCCTCGAGCAGCTCGAGGTGCGGCCACATCGCCTCTATCTCTGCGTCTACGTCCCGGACGAGAAGGCTGGAACTGTACCAGCCGCCGACGAGGTCAAGCCCGTATCGGCCGAGCAAAAGGCGAAGTTCCCCGGCATCGCGCGGGAATTTCCCTCCCAGCTCTACTCCCGCAAAACCCACTTCGCGGATGTCTTCCAGCACTTTCTCGAGCGGCGTGTCACCGCCGAGCTCGGGCATATCGTCATTGATCCAGGCAATCGGACTGACACCGAACCGGATGGTCACCGCCGCACCTTTCCAACCTGTCCATCGTAAAATTTCCGTGCGTCCATGATCGCACCGCTTCCCGAAATCTGGGCGACGGGGACGTCCCACCATGCACCGCCAGCCGCGGTGCTGCGCTCGGGGTCCGTCTCGATCACGATCACCGTCGTACGTTCAGCACCAAGCGCTCGGTCGAGCGCCGCCTCGAGCTCGGCGAGCGATACCACTTTTTCCGCGATTGCGCCGAGCGCCTCAGCATGCGCCCTGAAGTCGATGGCCGGCTCGGGCGGAAGCAGGTTATTGAACTTCTCGCCCACGGTCGCCTGTTGCAGCCGATTGATGCATCCGAACCCATGATTGTCCAGCAGGACGATGATGAGCTTTGCGCCGAGTGCGACGGAGCTGGCGATCTCAGAATTCAGCATCAGGTAGCTGCCGTCACCAAGCATGACGACAACCTCGCGGGCGGGGGCGGCGAGCTTGACCCCAAGCGCCCCTGCAATCTCGTAGCCCATGCAGGAATAGCCATATTCGAGGTGGTAACCATCGCTTGTCCGCGGTCGCCATAGCTTGTGAAGCTCACCGGGAAGCCCCCCGGCGGCTCCAACAACCACGGCGTCGTCCGGTATGGATCGCCAAACTGCTCCGATCACCTGCGCGTCGGATGGCAGCCGCTCGTTTCCGGCAGCCGTTGCCTGTTCCCATGAGCGGTTCCAGCTGGCCATAGCCTCGGCGTGCCGACGGCGCACACCTGGCCGCCATTCGCCGAGGTCCTCTGACAAGGCGTCGAGCGTCAGTTTCACGTCCGCGATGATCGGGGAGGCGCCGCGCTTGTGGGCGTCATGGGGTGCGAGGTTGACCTGTACGAACCGGGCCGCGGGATTTTCAAAGAGGGCCCAGGAGCCAGTGGTGAAGTCCTGGAGCCGGGTCCCGAGGCCGATGACTAGGTCGGCTTCCGCGGCTGCGGTATTGGCAGCACTGGTGCCGGTAACGCCGATGCTGCCAAGCGCCTGGGGATGGTCCCAGGGAAGGGCGCCCTTTCCTGCCTGGGTCTCCGCGACAGGAATTCCAAACGCTGAGACGAAGCTGGCCAGCTCGTCACAAGCGAGGGAATAATGGACCCCGCCGCCCGCGATAAGAAGCGGTGCCGATGAACTCCGGATCAACTCCGCGAGCTGCCGGACTTCAGGACGCTCGGGAGCGACCCGCCGGATCCGCCGGACCCGTCGGTCGAAGAAGCTTTCCGGATAATCGAATGCTTCGGCCTGGACGTCCTGGCAGAAAGCTAGGGTCGCCGGCCCGCAGTCTGCTGGATCAATCATTGTCGCGACGGCCCTCGGGAGCGCGTCGAGCAGCTGCTCCGGCCGAATGATCCGGTCGAAATAGCGCGATACCGGCCGGAAGCAGTCATTCGCGGACTGGGTGCCGTCGCCGAAATCC
>CAZQLI010000025.1:0-14730 GCA_964594145.1 uncultured Sphingomonas sp.
CCCGGGCTATCTCGGCGATGACCAGGGCAGCAGGCGTCTCCACCAGGAAGCGGATTCCATCGGCTATCCGGTACTGATCAAGGCGGTCGCGGGTGGCGGCGGCAAGGGGATGCGCCGGGTCGACGCGTCGGCAGAATTTGAAAGCGCACTCGAAAGCTGCCGGCGCGAGGCCGCAAGCAGCTTTGGCGATGATCGCGTGCTTCTCGAAAAATATATCCTCTCGCCGCGGCACATCGAGGTCCAGATCTTCGGCGACAGCCATGGGAACGTCGTCCACCTGTTCGAGCGTGACTGTTCGCTCCAGCGGCGCCACCAGAAGGTGATCGAAGAGGCGCCCGCACCCGGGATGGACGAGGTGACGCGGGCTGCAGTGTGTGACGCCGCGGTCCGGGCAGCACGGGCCGTCAGCTACGAGGGTGCTGGGACGATAGAGTTTATCGCCGATGCCTCGGAAGGCCTCAGGGCCGACCGCATATGGTTCATGGAAATGAATACCAGGCTCCAGGTCGAGCATCCCGTGACCGAGGAAATCACCGGCGAGGACCTGGTCGAATGGCAGCTCAGGGTCGCGAGCGGCGAGGCGCTTCCAAAGACGCAGGACGAGCTTTCGATCACGGGCCACGCGATCGAGGCCCGCCTCTATGCCGAGGACCCGGCCAGGGGCTTTCTGCCGAGCGTCGGCAGGCTCGAGCATTTTGATCTCGGCGAGGATGGGCGGATCGACACGGGTGTCGAGGAAGGGGACCAGGTCTCGCCTCATTATGACCCGATGATCGCGAAGCTCATTGCCTGGGGAAGCGATCGGGACGAAGCGATTGATGAACTGGCCGAGATGATCGGCGGGGCCGAGGTCTGGCCGGTAAGGACAAACGCGGCCTTCCTTCGCAATGCGCTGCTCGACGAGGAGTTCGCGCAAGCCCGGATCGACACGGGCTTCATCGAGCGAAATCTCGACGCACTGCTACCTGCAGGCGAGCCCGACGAGGCCATCTGGCGCGGCGCAGCGGCGGTTGCGCTTGCCGAGGAGGAAGTGGAGGGGGCCGGCGAGCTTTCCGGCTTCCGTCTCAACGGTCCGCCGAGCCTCGCCGTCGCGCTTGGCCGGGGCGGGGAATTTCGGTCGGTGACCCTCGAGGAAGCAGGACCGGTGGCCGAGGTCTCGGGGTTTCGCGACGAGGAACGGGTCGTCGTATTCCACGAGGGAGAAGCCCATGAATTCAGCCTCGCGTCCCGCGGCACGGTTGGCCTCGCGGCAGGCGATGGCGCGATCCTCGCACCGATGCCCGGGAAGGTGACCAGCGTCGAAGTTTCCGCAGGACAAAAGGTTGTAAAAGGGCAAAGGTTGCTAACCTTGGAAGCGATGAAAATGGAGCATGGCCTTGTCGCTCCCTTCGATGGCATCGTCGCCGAGCTGAACTCAAAAGCCGGGGCGCAGGTCCAGGTCGACGCCCTGCTCGCGTTGATTGAACCTGCCGGCTCGTCGTCATAGGCCGGCCGCCGGGCGGTCGACCTGCATTGGTCACAAGGAGGAATGATGAAGATCGAGGGAACAGCAGCGGTTGTCACCGGAGGTGCCTCCGGGCTTGGCGAGGCGACCGCGCGTGAATTGGCAGCCCGCGGCGCGAAGGTGGCGATTTTCGATCGCGACGCCGACAAGGGCGAGAAGGTCGCCTCGGAGATCGGTGGCATCTACTGCGAAGTCGATGTCACCAGTGACGAGAAAGTGGCGGCGGCGTTCGAGAAGGCACGCGCAGCCCATGGCCAGGAGCGGATCCTGGTCAACTGCGCAGGCGTCGCCAATGCCGTGAAAACGGTCGGAAAGGACAAGGCGACCGGCGAACTCAAGAAATATCCGATGCACCAGTTCGAGCTGGCGATCGGGATCAACCTCGTCGGCAGTTTCCGCTGCATCGCGCACAGTGCCTATGGCATGGTCGAGGCCGAGCCGCTGGACGATGGCGAGCGGGGCGTCATCATCAACACCGCATCGGTTGCCGCCGAGGACGGCCAGATTGGCCAGGCCGCCTATTCCGCTTCCAAGGGCGGGGTCCTCGCAATGGCACTGCCAATCGCCCGTGACCTCATGAACGACGGGGTGCGCGTGAACACGATCCTGCCAGGCGTGTTCAAGACGCCGATGGTGGCGATGATGCCGCCCAATGTGCAGGAAGCGCTGGCAGCGCAGGTGCCGTTTCCCAAGCGCCTTGGCATGGCCGAGGAATATGCCCGCCTTGCCTGCTTTATCGTCGAGAACACCTATCTCAACGCCGAAAGCATCCGCCTCGACGGCGGCATCAGAATGGCTCCCCGTTGATCGAGGACGAAGGCGCATTGCTCGAAGCCCTGGTCGTCGCCGCGCGCGCGGCCGGGGCCGAGATATTGAAGCTGGTGGCTGCCGGCTTTGAGGTCGAGACCAAGCGGGACGAATCCCCGGTCACCGTCTGCGACCGGGCGGCTGAATATATCATTCTCGAGTTCCTGAAGAACGCGGCACCGGGCGTTCCCGTGATCGCCGAGGAGGAAGTCGCTGCGGGGCGCATCCCCGCCCACGGCGATCTCTATTTCCTGGTCGACCCGCTCGACGGGACGAAGGAGTTCATTCGGGGCGGCGATGATTACACGGTCAATATCGGGCTGGTCTCCGGTGGGTCGCCGACCCTCGGCGTCGTTTACCAGCCGGCCGTGGACAGGCTGTGGGCTGGCCGGATCGGGGCAGGGGCCTTCATTGAAGAAAATGGCGAGCGTCGGCCGATCCGCTGCCGGCCCTTGGGAGAGGAGCGCGCGGCAGTCGCTTCCAAGTCTCATTTTACGCAGTCGACCGCCGACTATCTCGCCGAGGCAATAGGCCTTTGCGATCATGTGTCGGTTGGCTCGAGCCTCAAGTTCTGCATCGTTGCCGAGGGGAAGGCCGATATCTACCCGCGGCTGTCGCCGACCAGCGAGTGGGACACCGCGGCCGGCCATGCTGTCCTGCTCGCGGCGGGCGGACGGGTGGACGGCCCTGACGGGCAGCCGCTGCGCTACGGCAAGAAGGCGTTCCTCAACCGCGGCTTCTGCGCCACGGCCGGCTGGAAAGCGCCGGCGATCGAGCGGTTCATCGAGCCATTCGCGGGAGGCGGCGACATCCCTGTCGGCGTTTGATCGGGGTCAGCCAGGGCAACCGCCCGGCCGGGGGCGCTTGACACAATTCGATAATTAGCTAAATGACGAATCATGAGCGGCATTTTCAAGGCCCTTTCTGATCCGACCCGGCGGCGCGTGCTTCAGTTGCTGCGCAACGGGCCGATGAGCGCTGGCGAGCTTGGAAGCCATTTCGACGTTTCCAAGCCGACCATGTCAGCTCATTTTTCCGTCTTGAAGGAAGCCGACCTCATCCACGCCGAGAAAGCCGGCAAGTCGGTCATCTACCACCTGAAGCTCTCGGTACTCGAAGAGGCATTGCTTGGCTTTGCCCATTCCTTCGGGCTCGGCCCGGAAGAAGATCGCACCACCACGGAGACAGCGAAATGAAAAGGGAACTTCTAGTCAGCCTGGCATGGGCCAGCACGATCATCCTGGTTTCGCTGGGAGCGACCTTTGCAAGGCAGCTGGGATATATCGATCCCGAGACCACGCTGCGCGTCGTCGCAATGAACGGCCTGATGGTAGCCTATTATGGCAACCGCGCGCCAAAGGTCGTGGCGCCCAGTTCGCATGCCCGCCAGGTCGCGCGGTTCACTGGCTGGATGCTGGTGCTGAGCGGCATTGTCTACGCCGGCCTCTGGGCCTTTGCGCCCATCGATACCGCCATGATCTTCGGGACGGGCGCCGTTGCGATCGGCGTGCTCCTGTCCATCGGCTACTGCATGAGGCTGCGTTCCGCAGCACGGCAATATTCCGGTCCTGGTGGGCGCTGACGGGCTCGAACCGCCGACCCTCGCTGTGTAAAAGCGATGCTCTACCAACTGAGCTAAGCGCCCGAAACCCTGGCCTCGGCGCCTTCTAGGGAAATTTGACAGAGGGTCAATCGAGGATGGCTGCCATCGAGGATTGCAAGGGCTGGGCGCCGCCGCGCCCGGTCCGCCGATCTTAAAGCGCCCTCACCAGCCTCACTGCCATCGCTGCCCACGCGGGATCGGCCACGACGATCTGCCGGCCGCCTGCCCCGAAGGGAAGGAGGTGGAGCTTACCGCCTTCGCGGCCGATCAGGCGCCCGAAAAGGAACCGGCCGCCGGGCCTGGGCACGAGGAGGTCCCGGTTAAGTGCCTGCCCGAATTCTTCCGGGGCAAGCCGGTCACACCAAATCTCGTCCCCGGCCCGATAATCGCCGCTGCTTGCAGAGACGGTAATCGCCAGCTGCCCGGCTGCAGGCCGCGGCGGAACGACGAGAGCCTGCCCCCTTGGAGCGCCGGCGCCGTTTGCGCCAAGGACCGCGATGACTTCCAGGTCGCCACGCTCCGGATGGTCGACAAGATCCGCGGCATCGACGCCAAGAGCCCTTGCAATCCGGTTGAGCCAGACGACCGATACCGTGCGCGAGCCGGTTTCCAGTCGCCCTATCGTCTGCGGCGTCGTCGGCGGCGAGCATGCCCGCGCCACGTCCTCAAGTGTCATTCCGCGTGCGCGGCGCACCTCACGGATCCTAGTGATCATCTGGCTGTGCCCCAGCTTTGCCCTTTAACCAATACGGTTGTTTTCTTCTTCTACGACAATCCCGTATTGGCAAGTAGAATTAATGATGTTTGCTCTTAGGCTCGAAGCTGACGCGGCTTTAAACCGCGACCAGCCCCTGGTCCGAACTGGCGGACGGAATTCGTGGAGAACTCGGTGAGGCACGTGGAACGGCGGCACCATCTCTTGCCCGTCGCCAGTGCGGGTGTCGGCACTGACGCCACTACTGATGGGCCACTGGTCGGCCTAGTTGGCTAGTCGGCAGGTCCGGCCTGCGCTGGCTGGGTTTCTTCGGCTTCTGCGTTGGCAACGGTTTCCGCGCGCCCATGCGCGGGCGGGCTTCCGCGCTTGCGCCTTATTTCCTCATGTTCCTTCATCGTCGGATCATTCAGATTATTGTTGCTCTTGCCCGAGCCGCTGTTGCTGCGCATGACTATTCTCCTGTCACGACATCAACGAACACCGCGCCGTGAATTTCCGGCGGCGCCCCGGCGGGGAAGGACAACAGCGATGATAATATATGGCTCCACCATGTCGCCATTCGTCAGGAAGGTCGCGGCCTATGCCGCTGAAAAGGGCCTCGAGCTGGATCTCCAGCCCACGGGGTTCCCAAATTATTCCGCCGAGTTTTGCGAAGCGAGCCCGCTGAAGAAAATGCCCGCTTTCCGGGACGAAGATTATGTCCTGTCCGACTCGAGCGCGATCATCCACTATCTCGAGGCCAAGCATCCCGCGCCCGAGCTGATCCCGGCCGAGCCAAGGGCGCGCGGCCGCGTGATCTGGTTCGAGGAGTTTGCCGACACCTCGCTGTGCGGATGCGGCTCCAAGATCTTTTTCAACAGGATCGTTGCGCCCCGTTTCCTCGGCAGGGAAGGGGATGATGCAGCTGCAGATGCTGCCGAGCGCGAGGAGCTGCCGCCGCTGCTCGAATATCTGGAAAAGGAAATCCCCGACAGCGGCTTCCTGGTCGATGACCGCCTGACGCTTGCCGATATCGCCGTTGCTGGACCATTCGCCAATTTCGCCCACTGCGGGGTGGAAATCGACCGCCGGCGCTTTCCGCGGATCACCAGCTATATAGCCTCGATCCTCGCCCGGCCGAGTTTCTCGACCCTCATCGAACAGGAAAAGGCCTTCCTCTCGAGGGATGCTGCCTGAAGAAAGAGCCGCGCTCACTCGCGTGAGCGCGGCCCCGGCTATTTTCCTGGAAGAATGATTATTTGCCTTCGGGCGCGCCCTGGCCGTCCCGTGCAAAATCCTCGTCCTCTTCCTGGATCAGCTGGCCACTGCTGTCGCGCTGGCCCTCCGACCCGATGAAGCCGCTTCCGCTTTCACCGCTTTCGCGGGAGGCCAGCGACCCGCCTTCGACGTCGGTTCTGCCCTGCGCAAGCGTGTCGCCCTGGAGGCCCGCGTCGGGTGATGCCGACGGGCTGTCACTGCCCTGCTGGCCAGGCTGGCCCTGTTGGCCTTGCTGACCCGTCTCGAACTGGCCCTCGCGTTCGCCGCGTTCATTTTCCTGCTGCCTCGCCTGGCTGGGCGGCTGTTGCTGGGATTGCGCCTTGCTGATGTCCGATTCTGCGCCGGTCGTCGGGTTCTGATTTTGATCATTTGCCATTTGTTCGTCCCTTCCAACTGTTCCCGCGCTCCACAAATCAAACAGGAAAAGTCGTGCCAGCGTTCCTTCGGGAACGGGCACAATGCGACGAGCCGAAGAGGGAGTCGGGAAGCCGACCCCCGTGGCGGCAAAAATCCGCCATTCCGCGTTGCAGGAGATCAGCGCGGTTGCGACGAGCTGATCATGCGAGGACAAGGAAAAAGGCCGCCGGGGAAGCCCCAGCGGCCTTTCGAATTTCCAGGATCGGGATTTAGGCGGTTTCGCCTTCGCCCTCGCCTTCGGGTGCAGCAGCTTCCGGAGCCGCCTCTTCCGGGATCGTGCCGGGTTCGGCGCCCGCGACGAATTCCTCGGTGAAACCGGCCTCTTCACGCTCGAACATCGACGCCATGACATCGATGCCCTGGGCCTGCAGCTCGGCCTCTTCAGGCGAGCGGGCAACATTGACCTTCACGGTCACGCTGACCTCGGGGTGAAGTGCGACCTTCACCTCGTGCATGCCGATGTTCTTGATCGGGCGGTTGAGCACGATCTGGCTCTTGCTGACCTTGGCGCCTTCGCCTTCGAGCGCCTCGACGATGTCGCGGGCCGACACCGAACCATAAAGCTGGCCGGTGTTCGATGCCTGGCGGATCAGCTGGACGGTCTTGCCGTCGACGCCCTTGGATGCCTTTTCCGCATCTTCGCGGCGCGAGGCGTTCTCAGCCTCGATCCGGGCGCGGTTGGCCTCGAAGACCTTCTTGTTGGCCTCGTTGGCGCGCAGGGCCTTCTTGTTGGGCAGAAGATAGTTGCGTGCGAAGCCGTTCTTGACGGTGACGATGTCACCGATCTGGCCGAGCTTCTCGACACGTTCGAGCAGGATGACTTCCATCGCCAGCTCTCCTTACTTAACGACGTATGGAAGCAGGCCGATGTGGCGCGCGCGCTTGATCGCCTTCGCCAGCTCACGCTGCTTCTTTGCCGATACCGCGGTGATGCGGCTCGGGACGATCTTGCCACGCTCCGAGACAAAGCCCTGGAGCAGGCGCACGTCCTTGTAATCGATGCGGGGCGCATCCTTGCCCGAGAAGGGGCAGGACTTGCGGCGGCGGAAAAATGCACGTGCCATCGCTTAGGCCTCCTGCTCTTCGCGGCGCGGGCTGCGGCTGCGCTCGCGTTCCTGCTTGCGCATCATCACCGACGGGCCCTTTTCATGCTCGTCGACCCGGATGGTCATGAAACGGATGATGTCTTCGTTGATGCCGGTCTGGCGCTCCAGCTCGGCCATCGCCTGTGCCGGGGCATCAATGTCGAGCATGACATAATGCGCCTTGCGGTTCTTGGCGATGCGATATGCGAGGCCGCGCAGGCCCCAGGTCTCGGTCTTGACCACCTTGCCGCCGTTGTCGGCGATGATCTTGGTGGCGTTTTCCGCGAGCGCGTCGACCTGGGCCTGGGCCAGGTCCTGGCGCGCGAGGAAAACATGCTCATAAAGCGGCATGTTCCATGCACCTATGTTGGCCGATCGCTGACGTGAGCACCGTGCGCACGCCCCTCCGGCTGTCGTCCAGTTCAATTGTGCCGCCGGATCAAGGTCCCGCGGCTGGCGCGCCTATGGCTCAAGGACGGCCAAAAGACAAGCCGGCAGAAAACTCGAGGACAATAGGCTTCCAGGAATTTTCCCGTTGGTTGTCAGTGGCCACTCAGCTCGCGGTACAGCTCGAGATATTGCGCGGCCATCCGTTCGACAGTGAAATGACGTTCGACGTGGGCCCGGCATTCTTCCCGGTCGATCTCGCTGACCCGGGCGACCGCCGCGACTGCTTCCTCGAAGCTGTCGACGAGAAAACCGGTGACGCCGTCGATAATGAGCTCGGCCATCGAGCCGCGTCGATAGGCAATGACCGGAGTACCGCAGGCCATCGCCTCGACAACCGACAGCCCGAACGGCTCGTCGAAGCCGATGAGGTGGAGAAGGGCCCGGGCCGAACCGAGCGCTTGCAGCCGTTCGCGCCCGCCGATCACGCCGCGAAAATCGATCCTGTCCCCGTCGATGAAGGGTGCGACCTCGCGGGCGTGATAGTCGGGGTCCTGGATGATACCGGCCATGACCAGCCGCCGGCCAGTCGCCAATGCCACCCGGACCGCGTCGCCTGCTCCCTTGTCGGGGTGGATGCGCCCGAAAAAGAGGAGGTCCTCGCTCCCGGCCGGGTCGAACGGAAATTCGCTGGTCCTGATGCCGTGGTGGATGGTCGCGGCATAGTCGAGTGACGGGTGGCGGTCGGCATCGCTGATCGCGACATAGGCGGAGCGATGGTTGTAGCGCTGGAAGACCGGGAGGATGGAGGGCGAGGAAAAGCCGTGGATGGTCGTAATGATCGGCGTTTCCACCAGCTCGGAAAAGACAAGCGGCATGAAGTCGGCCTGGTTGTGGATGAGATCGAACTCGCTCGCCCGCTCGAAGCAGTGAGCGATGTGCAGTGCTTCAAAGACCTTGGGGTTGAGCGACGAGTCCTCGGAATAGCCTCGCGGCGCCACCCCGGCGAGCTTCCCCGCGGTGATGCTGTCGAGGGTCGCAAACAGCGTGACATCGATACCCTGGTCGATCAGCGCCTCGGTGAGAAGGCTCGTGACGAGCTCCCAGGGACCATAGGCCAGGGGCGGCGTCCGCCAGCTGATCGAGCCGAGCATCGCGACGCGCAAGGCTCAGGCCTCCAGCCGCAGGATCAGGCCCTCGTCGGGCCGGAGCCAGCCGGGCGGAGGGGCGCTTCCAAGCGTCGAAAGCAGCAGCTCGCCCGGCGCCTCGTCACCGGGAACGCGCCGCTCGGTCCCGGACAGGTTGAGCAATACCCTCAAGGTCGATGCGCCATCGTGCCGCTGGAACGCCAGCACATGATCGCTTCCCCGCTCGAGCTCCATCGAGCCCGTGGCAAGCGCCGGCTCCGCCCGGCGAAGCCCAAGGAGCGACTGGTAAAGCGAGAACATCGAGTCCGGGTCGTCCCGCTGGGCCGCAAGGTTGCGGGTTTGCCAGTCGGCGTGGAGCGGGAGCCAGGGAGCGACCGTGCTGAACCCGGCATTGGCCGACGAGTCCCAGGCCATGGGCGTCCTTGAGGGATCGCGGCCAAGGCCGATCCCGGGCTCGCGCAGTTCCTTGGGATCCTGGACCTGGCCAGGAGGGATCTCGACCCTGCCGATGCCAAGCTCGTCCCCCTGGTAGAGGGTCGGCGTTCCCCTCAGCGTCAGCAGCAGCATTGCCGCCACCCGTGCCTGGGCTTCGCCGAGCTTGGCGGCGATACGGGGATAGTCGTGGCTCGCCATCACCCAGTTCGGCCAGCCACCTGGCGGGAGCGCCGCCTCATAGTCACGGATCAATCCGCGGATGGTCGCTGCGTCCCAGGGCGCTTCGACGAGCGCGAAATTGAAGGGGAGGTGGACCCCGGGTCGCTCCCGGCCATAATATTCGACCAGCTGCTCGAGCGGCAGGACGATCTCGCCGACCAGCAGCCGCTCGCCGAACTCGTCGGCAAGGGCTCGAAACTCGGCAGCGATCTCGTGGACCTCAGGCTGGTTGCACGAGTGGATCTGCAGCACGCTGAGCTTTTCGCCCATGCCCGGCCGGTAGGCGGTATTGACCGGGTTGTCGGGCAGCCCTTCCGCCTTCACCAGGTGCCACAGGACGTCGACCCGGAACCCGTCGACACCCTTCTCGAACCAGAATCGAAGCACGTCGAGCATTGCCTCGCGCACCTCCGGGTTGCGCCAGTTGAGGTCGGGCTGCTCCTTCAGGAAGGCGTGAAGATAATATTGCCCGCTCGGCTCGTCCCACTGCCAGGCCGAGCCGCCAAAGTCGCTGATCCAGTTGTTCGGCGGGCCCCCGTCGGGCGACGGGTCGCGCCAGATATACCAGTCGCGCCTGGGGTTGTCCCGCGAGGAGCGGCTTTCGACGAACCAGGGATGCTGGTCGCTGCTGTGGTTGGGAACGAGGTCGAGTATCAGCTTCAGGCCGCGCCGGTGCGCGCCATCGATCAGCCGGTCGAAGTCCTCCATCGTTCCGAACAATGGGTGGATGCCGCAATAGTCGGAGACGTCATAGCCGAAATCCGCCATTGGCGATGGAAAGACCGGTGACAGCCAGATGGCGTCCACGCCGAGCTCGACCAGGTAATCGAGCCGCTGCCGGATTCCCTCGAGATCGCCGATCCCGTCGCCATCGCTGTCCTGGAACGAGCGGGGATAGACCTGGTAGATCACCCCGCGCTCCCACCATGGGATGTTTGCCCCTCGTCGCACAGTCTCGTTCATTGCCTGGTGCAACGCGGCTTTGCCGTTTCGGTGCCGAGATTGCCGCGGCGGCACCGAAGTGGCAGAAGCCTCGCCATGGCAACCCAGCTGAAAACCGTCGGTGCAGTTCCCGATCCGCTTGACGACGTCAGCCTGCCGGGCTGGCTCTATTTTGACCCGGAATTCTTCGAGGCGGAGAAGCGGGCCTTTCTTCGCGCTGCGCCGCAGGTCGTTTGCCACGAGAGCGAGATCGCGGCCCCTGGAGAATGGCGGACCCTGGACTATCTCGGCGAGAGCGTGATCGTCATCCGCGGCGACGACGGGGTCGAGCGCGCCTTTGCCAACGTCTGCCGGCACCGGGGATCGAGGCTGGTCGACGGGGAAGGGGGATGCGCCAGGGTCCTGACCTGTCCCTATCATGCCTGGAGCTATGCGCGGGACGGCCGGCTCGTCGGGGTGATGAACCGTCACGAATATCCCGGGCTCGAGCCAGAGAAGCTTGGCCTCGTCCCGGTCGCGCTGGAGAAATGGCGCGGCTTCCTGTTCGTCCGCCTTGAGCCTGGCCTTCCATCCGTCGCCGAGATGATGGCGCCTTGCGACGCGGAGGTGGCGCCCTACCGGTTCGAGGAGTTGCGCCCGATCGGCCGGGTCACGCTTCGGCCGCGCGACCTCAACTGGAAGACCATCTCCGACAATTATTCGGACCATCTCCATATCCCGGTAGGCCACCCCGGCCTGACGCGCCTGTTCGGCAAGAGCTATGGTGTCGCGGCCAATGAATGGGTCGACCGGATGGAGGGGGAGCTTCGCAGCGACGAGTCCGCCAATCCCTCGGAGCGTGCCTACCAGCGCTACCTGCCCGACGTGGAGCATCTCCCGGCGACCCATCGCCGCAAGTGGCTCTATTTCAAGCTGTTCCCCTGCGTCGCCTTCGACATTTATCCGGACCAGGTCGATTTCATGCAGTGGCTGCCGGTCAGCTCAACGGCCAGCGTCATCCGCGAGATAAGCTATGCCCTTCCCGACGAACGGAGGGAAATGAAGGCTGCCCGCTATCTCAACTGGCGCATCAACCGCCGCGTCAACGCCGAGGATACCGAGCTCATCAGCCGGGTTCAGCAGGGGATGGCGAGCGCCTCCTACAGGCCGGGACCACTTGGCAAGAGCGAGGTCTCGCTGAGAAGCTTCGCGCGCCGGCTGCGCGAGTTCATTCCGGAGGCGCGGCTGGAACAGCCCCCGGCACCGGGCTGGACCGCAGCGCGCTGAGACGCATCCCGAACCATACCGGTATCGCGGTCATCAGCAGGAGCAGGCCCCAGAGCGTCGCCTCCTGGCCGGCGCCGTAGAATGTCCAGCCGGCGTAGACGAGCCCTACCAGCGTGATGAGCATCATTCCCCGTCCGACCTGTCCAAGCGCCACCAGGCGAAGCGCGGAGAGGGCGGCGAAGAGATAGAGCACCAGCGTGGCCACCGTCGCGAGGAGCGCCATGAAGGCGAACAGCTCGGTCAGCCCCCTGGTATAATTTGCAGCGACAAGCAGCGCGGAAAGAAGCGAGCCGAGCAGCTGTGCACGGACCGGCATGCCGCGGCTGTTCACCTTGCCGAACCATCTGGGGAACACGCCGCGCCGAGCGAGCGACAGCGGCACCTCGCCCTGGAGCAGCACCCATCCGTTAAGCGCCCCGAGGCAGGAAATGGCGGCGAAAAAGACCACGAGCGTGCCCGCGGCCGGGCCCCAGAAATTGGCCACGAGGTCGGCGAACGGCGCTGCCGAGTTGGCGGCAACATCGGCCGGGAGCAGCAGGAATACCGCGCTCGAGGCCGCGAGATAGATGAGCCCGACCGCCAGGGTCCCGATGAGGGTCGCGCGCGGGATGGTCCTCGCCGGGTCCTTTACGCGCGCCGCCGGGACGGCAGCGCACTCAAAGCCGAGCATCGCCCAGAGGGTGAGGGCGGCGGCGGCCGCGATCCCGTTCGGGTTGACCGGCGCCTGGGCATATTGAGCCGGCTCGTCGCCACGGCCGAAAACGATAAGGGCGATTACCATCGCCGCGACCAGCGGCATGATCTTGAGGATGCTGGTGAGGATCTGGACCCTGCCGGATACCTGGGCGCCGGTGCAGGCGACGCCGGTGAAGAGGGCGACGAAGCCGATCGCGGCCAGGGCCGATACGCCCGGTGCGGCGAAAAGGGCCGGCGCAAGGGTGCTGAGATAGCTTACCGCTGCAATGGCGATCGCGGCGTTGGTGACCCAGATCGAGATCCAGTAGCTCCACATCACCAGGAAGGCCGGCGGCGACCCGAGCGCGGTCGCCACATAGTCATAGGGGCCGGTCGCGTCCGGCAGGGCCTTCGCCAGGGCCGCGAAAACCGACGCGAGGCACATCGCGCCGCCGATGGTGATCAGCCATCCCCAGACCGCGTTGAACCCAAGCGGCGCGAGGTTGGCCGGGAGTAGGAAAATCCCCGAGCCGATCATGTTCCCGACGACGAGGGCCAGGCACATCCAGAAGCCGAGTTGCCGGCCGCCCCGCGCTTCTTCCATGATTTTCCTTCCATCCCCCGGACTTGGCATTCACGGCCGACCGGCCTAGTTCGCCGGCGACCTTAAGCACAGTCAACAGGGATTTCGATGCGCGCATTCCTTTTTCCGGGACAGGGCAGCCAGTCCGTCGGCATGGGGGCCGGCCTCGCCGATGCCAGCCCCTCGGCCCGCGACATATTTGCCGAAGTCGACGACGCCCTCGGCCAGAATCTTTTCAGGCTGATGCGCGAGGGGCCGGACGACGAGCTGAAGCTTACTGAAAATGCCCAGCCGGCGATCATGGCCCATGCGCTCGCCGTGTTCCGCGCACTGACGCGCGAGGGAGGAGTGGAGCTCGGCAAGACTGCCCGGTTCGTTGCCGGGCACAGCCTCGGTGAATATTCCGCGCTGGCCGCGGCCGGCTCTTTCAGCATCCCGGTCACCGCGAGGCTCCTGAAGCTTCGCGGCCGGGCAATGCAGGCAGCAGTGCCTGTCGGCGAAGGCGCGATGGCCGCGCTGCTCGGGGCCGATCTCGAGCTTGCGCAGAAGATTGCCGAGGCCGCCGCCGAAGGCGAGGTCTGCACCGTCGCCAATGACAATGACCCGAGCCAGGTCGTCCTGTCGGGCCACAAGGCCGCCATCGACCGCGCCATCGCGATCGCAAAGGAGATGGGAGCCAAGCGGGCAGTGCCGCTGCCCGTGTCGGCGCCTTTCCATTGCCCGCTGATGCAGCCCGCCGCCGATGCCATGGCCGAGGCGCTTTCCGGAACCAACATCTCGCCGCCCTCGGTGCCGCTCTACGCCAATGTTACTGCGCAGCCGGTCGCTGATCCCTCGGTCATCCGCGACCAGCTCGTCGAACAGGTCACGGGGATGGTGCGCTGGCGCGAAACCATCGCCAACATGGCGGGCCAGGGAGTCGAGGAATTCGTCGAGCTCGGCGGCAAGGTGCTCGGGCCGATGGTCAAGCGCATTGCCCCGGAAGCCAAAGTCACCAGCCTCGTCACCATCGAGGATATCGAAGCTGCCGCGAAGGAGCTCGCATGATGTTTGACCTCAACGGAAAGACTGCACTCGTCACCGGCGCGAGCGGCGGACTTGGCAGTTCGATTGCAAGAGCGCTCGCGGCACAGGGTGCCCGGCTTGCGCTTTCGGGCTCCAACCAGGCGAAGCTCGAGGCATTTGCTGCCGAGCTTGGCGGCGACCATGTCGCGCTCGTCTGCAATCTCTCCAGCCCCGAGGAGGTCGACCAGCTCGTACCCCGCGCGGTGGAAGCCCTCGGCAAGCTCGACATCCTCGTCAACAATGCCGGCATCACCCGCGACAATCTCGCCATGCGCATGAAGGACGAGGAGTGGGACGAGGTTCTGGCCGTCAATCTCACAGCCGCCTTCCGGCTGTCGCGCGCCATGCTGCGGGGCATGATGAAGCGCCGCTGGGGCCGTATCGTCGGCATCACCTCCATTGTCGGCGTCACCGGCAATCCCGGGCAGACCAACTATGCCGCCGCCAAGGCCGGCATGATCGGCATGTCCAAATCACTGGCGCAGGAAGTGGCGAGCCGCGGCATCACCGTCAATTGCGTGGCGCCGGGTTTCATCGCCACGCCGATGACCGACGCCCTCTCTGATGAGCAGAAGGCCCGGTTGCTGGAACATATCCCGGTGGCAAGTCTTGGAACACCGGA
>CAZQLI010000026.1:0-14282 GCA_964594145.1 uncultured Sphingomonas sp.
ATTGACCGGCCGCCATCAATGAGGTTGTCAGAGGGGCTGGTGCGCCGTTAGAGCTCATCCGCCCGTCGCATGTCTGCGACCTTTAAAATGAGGACCTGCCTGCCAATGACCCGACCGCGCTTTAACCGCATCCTGCTGAAGCTGTCGGGCGAGGCATTGATGGGGCAGAACCAGTTCGGGGTCGATCCAGCTACCATTGCAAGCATGGCCGGCGAGGTCGCGGCGGCCAAGGCCGCGGGCCACGAGCTCTGCCTGGTGGTCGGCGGCGGCAACATCTTCCGCGGAATCGCGGGGGCCGCCCAGGGCTTCGACCGGGCAACCGGCGACTATATGGGCATGCTTGCGACGGTGATGAACGCGCTCGCGGTCCAGAACGCGCTGGAGAAGATCGGCGTCGACACGCGGGTCCAGTCGGCGATCCCGATGGCGAGCGTCTGCGAGCCCTATATTCGCCGCCGGGCGATCCGGCACATGGAGAAGGGGCGGATCGTCATTTTCGCTGCCGGGACCGGCAATCCCTATTTCACTACCGACACTGCTGCTGCACTGCGTGCAGCGGAAATGGGCTGCAATGCCCTCTTCAAGGGCACCAGCGTCGACGGTGTCTACGATGCCGATCCCAAGAAGGTACCGGGGGCCAAGCGCTACGAGAGCGTTTCCTTCAGCCAGGTCCTCGCCAATGACCTCAAGGTCATGGACGCGAGCGCGGTTGCGCTCTGCCGAGACAATAATATCCCGATCGTCGTGTTCAACATCCGCCAGCCGGGCAACCTCGCAGAGGTGCTGGCAGGGCGGGGGACGGCGACGATCGTCCAGAACGAGGAGTGAGAGTGATGCCCGCTTATGACAAGCAAGACCTGGATCGCCGGATGCACGGTGCGCTGGAGGTGCTGAAGCACGACCTTGCCGGCCTTCGCACCGGCCGCGCCTCGACCGCGCTGCTCGATCCAATCCAGGTCGACGTCTATGGCGCGATGATGCCGATCAACCAGGTCGCGACCGTTTCCGTGCCGGAGCCGCGCATGCTCTCGGTGCAGGTCTGGGACCGGAGCAATCTCGGTGCCGTCGAAAAGGCGATTCGCAATGCCGGGCTCGGCATCAACCCGATCGTCGACGGGCAGATTATCCGCCTGCCGATCCCGGACCTTACCGAGGAGCGCCGCCGCGAGCTTGCCAAGCTTGCCGGCCAATATGCCGAGAAGGCCAAGGTCGCGGTGCGCAACGTCCGGCGTGACGGCATGGACGCCTTGAAGACCGACGAGAAGAAGCACGAGATCAGCGAGGACGAGCACAAGCGCCTGTCCACCGAGGTGCAGAAGCTGACCGACAATGTGATCGCCGAGATCGACGCCGCGGCCCACGCCAAGGAACAGGAAATCCTCGGCAAGTGACCTCGAGCCCGGCCCCCGCGGAAGGGGCGGTCCTCGCCAGGGCGGCGGGAGTGCCTCGCCACGTCGCGATCATCATGGACGGCAACGGCCGCTGGGCCGAGCGTCGCGGCCTGCCGCGCGCGGCCGGCCACCGGGCCGGGGCCGAAGCGGTCCGAAGGACCTTGAAGGCCGCCGTGAAGGCCGGCGTCGAAGTCCTTACGCTTTATGCCTTTTCCTCGGAGAACTGGCGCCGCTCCGACGAGGAGATCAGCGACCTCAAGGGGCTGATGGGCTATTACCTGGAGCGGGAGCTCGACGAGCTCCATCGCCAGGGCGTCCAGCTCCGGCTGATCGGCGACCACGAGGCGTTCGGCCCGCAGCTGGTGGAACGGCTCGAGCGGGCGGTCGAGCGCACCGCGGAGAACCGGCGCCTGACCCTCGTCATCGCCCTGAACTATGGTTCAAGGGGCGAGATCGCCGCCGCTGCCCGCGAGCTTTCCAGGAAATGCCTCGCCGGCGAGCTCCAGCCCGAGGAGATCGACGAGGCGGCGATCGGCCGGGAGCTTACCACCCACGGGCTTCCCGAGCTCGACCTCGTCATCCGGACGTCCGGCGAGGAGCGGCTCTCCAATTTCCTCCTCTGGCAGGCGGCCTATGCCGAGCTCCTGTTCGTCGAGGATCTCTGGCCGGACTTCGACGAGAAATGCTTCATGGCCGCGCTCGACGAGTTCGCCGGCCGCCAGCGCCGCTTCGGTGGCCGATGAAGGAACTTGCGACAAGAACGGCGGTCGGGATCATCCTGATTTCCATTGCGCTTGCTTCCGCCCTGTTCGGCGGGACGGTATTCGCCATCCTCGTCGCGCTGATGGCGACGATCATGTACGTCGAGTGGACCCGCATGGTCGGGCGCTGGGGGCTGACCTGGAAGATCTACGGCTTCTTCTACTGCCTTGCCCCGGCCATCTCGCTGCTGTGGATCCGCGAACGGGCCGAATATGCCGGGATCGGCACCGGCTTTGACCTTCTCATCTGGGTGTTCCTGGTCGTCTGGTCGACCGATATCGGTGCCTATTTCGCGGGACGGGCGATCGGCGGGCCAAAGCTTGCGCCCTCGATCAGCCCCAACAAGACGATCGCCGGGCTCGTCGGCGGGGTAATCAGTGCCGCCGTCGTCGCCGGTGCCTGGGTCTATCATGTCCAGCTAAGCGCCAGCCTCCTGTGGCTTGCAGTCCCGCTTGCGGTCGCGGCACAGCTCGGCGACCTTTTCGAGAGCGGCCTGAAGCGCAGGGTCGGCGTCAAGGACAGCGGCACCTGGCTTCCCGGGCATGGCGGGCTGCTAGACCGGCTGGACGGGCTGGTTCCGGTGGCTGTATTGACTGCAGTCCTGATGGTCATCGGCGCCCTATGAAGCGGAGGAAGATCTCGATCCTCGGGGCGACCGGCTCGGTCGGCACCTCGACCCTCGACCTCGTCGAGCGCAATCCCGACCGGTTCGAGGTGGTCGCGCTTACCGCTGCTTCGAACGTCGCGGCGCTTGCCGAGGCCGCGCGCCGTACCGGTGCAAGGCTCGCCGTTATCCGCGACGCAAACCTCCTTGGCGAGCTGGAGGAGCGCCTTTCCGGAAGCGGCTGCCGCGCGGCGACCGGGAGCGAGGCGCTGGCCGAGGCCGCCTCGGGCGGCGATATCGACCTCGTGATGGCCGCGATCGTCGGCTGCGCCGGCCTCGAGCCGGTGATGGCGGCGGTGGAGGCGGGCCGGACGGTCGCGCTTGCCAACAAGGAAGCGCTGGTGACCGCCGGCGAGCTGATGACCGGCGCGGCGAAGCGCTCGGGAGCCCGGATCCTCCCGGTCGACAGCGAGCATAACGCGATATTCCAGTGCCTTGCCGACAATCGTCCATGCGACATCGCAAGACTGGTCCTGACCGCGAGCGGCGGGCCTTTCCGCAGCTGGGACCGCGAAAAAATGTCCTCGGCAACGCCGAGCCAGGCAGTCGCCCACCCCAACTGGTCGATGGGATCAAAGATCAGCGTCGATTCGGCGACGATGATGAACAAGGGCCTCGAGCTCATCGAGGCTCACCACCTGTTCGGCCTTCCAAGCGACCGGCTGGACATCCTCGTCCATCCCCAGTCGGTGATCCACTCGATGGTCGAATATGTCGACGGGTCGGTCCTTGCGCAGCTTGGAAGCCCCGACATGCGGATCCCGATCGCCCATGCCCTTGCATGGCCCGAGCGGATGGAAACGCCGGCGGAGCGGCTCGACCTTGCACGGATCGGGCAGCTCTCGTTCGAGGCGCCGGACCTCGATCGTTTCCCCGCGCTCCGGTTAGCGCGCAGCGCCATGGAGAGCGGCGGAGCGGCACCGACCATATTGAACGCCGCCAACGAAGTGGCGGTCGCCGCCTTTCTCGCTGGCCGGATCGGCTTTCTCGACATCGCAGGCACGGTCGAGGAGGCGCTCGCTCGTGTCGACGCGCCGGCACCTCGCTCCATCGATGACGTCATCGACATCGACCGGCAGGCGAGGGAGAAGGCGGGCGAACTGATGAGCGAGGTGGCCGCCTGATGTTTGCACAGCCGCCCCTCTGGTTCATCATCATCGCCTTCCTCTGCGCCATCGGGCCGCTTGTCTTCTTCCACGAGCTTGGCCACTATTGGGTCGCGCGCTGGTTCGGAGTGGGCGCCGAGCAATTCTCGATCGGGTTCGGGCGCGAGATCGCCGGCTGGACCGACCGGCGCGGCACGCGCTGGAAGGTCGGGTGGCTTCCAGTGGGAGGCTATGTCCGCTTCGTCGGCGACATGAACCCGGCGAGCCAGCCGGCGCACGAAGAGGACGTGCCGGAGGAAGTCCGGTCGGTGTCGCTGCACCACAAGCCCTGGTGGCAGCGTTTCCTCATCGTCCTGGCCGGCCCGCTTGCCAATTTCGTCCTTGCAATCGCCATATTCGCGGCCTTTTTCGCGGTGCTTGGAATGCCCCGGACGCCGGCGCTGGTCGGCCAGGTGCAGCCCGGGAGCGTCGCCCAGGCGATCGGTCTCGAGCCGGGCGACCGGATCACCGCCATTGCCGACCAGGATGTCGAGTCCTTCGAGGACATGCGGCGCATCGTGTCCCTCCGGCCCGGCGAGAGAGTGACCATTGCCTATGTCCGCGGCAGCGAGGAGCGGGGGGTCGACGCGGTCCTCGGCGCACAGGAAATCACCGACGAGTTCGGGCAGAAATATCGCATCGGCCTGCTTGGCGTCCTTGGCGGCGAAAGGGTGCTGGAGCCGCTGCCGGTCCTCGAGGTGGTTCCGGCAGCGACGGACTATACGTTCAAGCTCACTCGCTCGATGGTCGATGGCCTGGTGCAGATCATCACCGGCAAGAGGTCGACCAAGGACCTCGGCGGGCCGCTCAAGATGGCGCAGATCGCCGGACAACAGGCAAGTCTCGGCGCATTTGAGTTCGTCCAGCTGATTGCGCTTTTCTCCATAAATCTGGGGTTCATCAATCTCTTGCCAGTCCCTATGCTGGATGGCGGACATCTTGTTTTCTACGCGGCGGAGGGAATTCGCCGCCGGCCGGTCAGCGAGAGGGCGCAGGATTGGGCGTTTCGCGGTGGGCTGGCGCTGCTCCTCGCGCTCCTCCTGTTCACAACAATCAACGACTTGGCGTCTTTTGGGCTATTCGAACGACTTGGGCGCTTGATTGGATAGAGCGCTTGGGGCAGGGCTAAGGCATCATCTTGCGGCATCGTGGGCAGCGGGCCGCTCAGCAAATGTTAGGCGGGGAAGCGTGAGTTCCAGCAGCATTCGAACAACCAAGCGGATGGGTCATGTCCTTCTGGTAGGCACCATCCTGTCCGGATGGGCCGCCCCGGCCCTGGCCCAGGAGACCCCGGCACCCACTCCGGTGGAGACGCAGCCGGCAGTCCCGGCCGAGACGCAGGTGGCGCCGCCCGCGCCGGTCAGCGCGACGATCCGCTCGATCCGCGTCGTCGGTTCCGAGCGGCTCGAACCGGAAACCGTCCGAAGCTATTCGAACCTCGTCCCGGGGCAGCAATATACCACCGAGACGCTCGACCAGGCGCTTAAGGACCTCTACGCGACCGAGCTGTTCGCAGACGTCGTCATCACCGGCGCCGACACCGGCAACCTCGTCATCACGGTGCGCGAGAACCCGGTCATCAACCGCATCGTCCTCGAGGGCAACAAGCGGATCAAGAACGACAAGATCGCGCCCGAGATCAAGCTCGCGCCGCGCCAGATCTACACTCGCTCCAAGGTCCGCGCGGACGTCGACCGGATCATCGAGCTCTATCGCCGGCAGGGCCGATTCGCAGCGTCGGTGGAACCGAAGATCATCCAGCTCGACCAGAACCGAGTCGACCTGGTGTTCGAGATCAGCGAGGGGGACAAGTCCAAGATCCGGGCGATCAACATCATCGGCAACGACCAATATTCGGACGGGCGGCTGCGCAAGGAGATGTTCACCAAGGAGGCCGGCGGGCTTCTCGGGTTCATCAAGTCCAACGACAGCTATGACCCCGACCGGCTTGCCGCCGACCAGCAGAAGCTGCGCGCCTTCTACCTGACCCAGGGCTATGCCGACTTCCGGGTCGTCTCGGCTCTCGCGGAGCTCACGCCCGACCGCCGGGACTTCATCATCACCTACGTGATCGAGGAAGGTCCCCGCTACAAGTTCGGTACCGTCGAGGCCGAGAGCGATCTTCGCGACTTCAACGAGGAGGTCGTCAAGGCACTGGTGAGGATCAAGCCTGGCCAGTGGTTCAACGCCAAGCTGGTCGAGGACACGGTGACCGCGCTCAACGAGGTTGCCGGCGCCCGAGGCTATGCCTTCGCCGACGTTTCGCCGGATTTCCAGCGCGACGCCGAGAAGAAGGAAATGAACCTGACCTTCCGGGTGGGAGAGACCCCGCGCGTCTATGTCGAGCGGATCGACATCCAGGGCAACACGGTTACCCGCGACAAGGTCATCCGGCGCGAGTTCCGGATCAACGAGGGCGACGCCTTCAACGCCTTCAAGGTGAAGCGCAGCCAGGACCGCATCCAGAGCCTTGGCTTCTTCCAGGAGAACCTGGAGATCAAGCAGTCGCAGGGTTCATCCAATGACCGTGTGAACCTCACCGTCGACGTCGAGGAGCGCTCGACCGGCGAGCTCCAGCTGTCGGCCGGCTATTCGAGCCTCGAGAAGTTCATCCTTTCGGCCTCGGTCGCCCAGCGCAACTTCATGGGCAAGGGGCAGGTTCTCCAGACCGGGGTCACCTATTCGCGCTATTCGAAGCAGATTTCGGCGGGCTTCACCGAGCCATACCTGTTCGACAAGAGCATCCTTCTCGGCGGCGAACTGTTCTACCGTGATTTCAACAGCTTCCGCTATGACGGCGACGGCGACCGCAACCAGACTTATGGGCAGAAATCGATCGGCGGCGCGCTTCGGCTCGGTTTCCCGATCACCGAATATGTGAACTTCGGGACCCGCTACTCGCTGGTCCAGGACGATATCTCGCTCGACCGGAGCCTGTTCTTCACCGATCCCGACCTCGTACTCGACCCCGACGGCCCCGACGGGCCGCTGACCGGGTCCGATGGTCCGCTTCCCGCGGAGTGCGACCCGCTCAAGGCCGGCCGCTACCTCTGCCAGGAACTCGGCAAGCGCCTGACCTCCTCGATCGGCTACACGGTTGCCTATGACGATACCAACGGCATCCGGGCAACGCGCGGCCAGCGGGTGATCCTCAGCCAGGACTTCGCGGGCCTCGGCGGCGACGTCAAATATCTGCGCTCGAGGGTCGATGCGACCAAGTTCTTCGGGCTTCCGGCGGGATTCGTTCTCTCGATCCACGGCGAGGGCGGCTACATCCACCCGCTCCAGGACGCCGACGAGCCCGACCAGGACCCGATCCGCATCAGCGATCGCTTTTTCGGGCCGAACATGCGCGGTTTCGACATTCGCGGGATCGGTCCGCGCGTCATACGCGTTCCATATGAGTCCGAAACCGTGGTGGCTGACCTTGAATCCAGCAATGCCATCAGCGACGCGCTTGGGGGCCGTGCCTATTACATGGGCCGCCTCGAGATCGAGTTCCCGACGAACTCGACCCTCAAGAACCTCGGCCTTCGCCCGTCGGCGTTCGTCGACATCGGCTCGGTGTGGAAGCTCACCCAGCCCGACCTGCTCGATATCCCGGGCCGGTGCGCCGGTCCTGACGGGGACGACGAGGGAACGGTCGGCGACGTGATCACGCTCGATCCGGGCCAGACCTGCCTTACCGCCGCGACGGCGGCTGGCCGGGACGACGCCGACCAGTTCGGCTTCATTCCCAACTCCGGCTTCAAGGAATTCTACCGCGGCGACTCGATCAAGCCGCGCCTCTCCATCGGTGTCGGCGTCAACTGGGTTTCGCCCTTCGGTCCGCTGCGAATCGACATTGCCAAGGCCCTGCTCAAGCAGGACGGCGATGAAACCAAGCTCTTCTCATTCAACGTAGGAACACAATTCTGATGAAGCATTATCTTGCAGCCGCGATGATCGCGGCTTCCACTCTCGCAGCGCCGGCAGTTGCCCAGCGCGCTCCCGCGGCGGTTATCGTCGTCGTCGACTCCGAGCGCGTCTACCGCGAGTGCAACGCCTGCCGCACGGCCCAGACCCAGCTGCAGTCGCAGGTCACGACGCTGCGCAACCGCCAGCAGACGCTCGAGACCCAGCTTCGCCCGGAAGGCCAGGCCATCCAGCAGGCAGTCCAGGCCCTCAACGGCAAGCAGCCGGACGCGGCGCTCCAGAACCGCATCAAGGCCTTCCAGGAGCGCCAGGAGCAGGCCAACCAGGAACTGGCCCGCAGCCAGCAGAACATCCAGTCGATCCAGGCGAATGTGCTTCGCCAGATCAACGAGCGGCTGCAGCCGGTGATCAACCAGGTGATGACCCAGAAGGGCGCCAACCTCGCCGTTGACGTTGACGCAACCCTCGCCCACGCGACGCAGGTCAACGCGACCAACGAGGTGCTCGCCGCCCTCAACACCGCGCTTCCCTCGGTCAGCGTCACCCCGCTGCCACAGCAGCAGACGCAGCAGACCCCCCAGGGTCGGTGAGCGGGGAGGTTTCCAGCGCCGCGATCGGCCCGCTTGATGTCAGGCGGGTGATGGCGGCGCTGCCCCATCGCTACCCGATGCTGCTCATTGACCGGGTCGAGCGGATAGTCCCCGACGAATCGATCAGCGCGATCAAGGCGGTGACGATCAACGAGGATTTCTTCCAGGGCCATTTCCCTGGCCGCCCGATCATGCCGGGCGTGCTCATCGTCGAGGCGCTGGCGCAGGCCGCCGGCGTCCTCGCGGTGGAAAGCCTCGGCCTCGCGAACAGCGGCAAGCTGGTCTATTTCATGGCGATCGAGGGCGCCAAGTTCCGCAACCCGGTCGAGCCGGGCTGCCTGCTCCAGCTCGACGTCGAGTTCGTCCAGAAGCGCAGCAGCGTCTGCAAGTTCGCCGGCCGCGCCTCGGTCGACGGCAAGCTCGCCGCCGAGGCAAGCTTCACGGCGATGATTGCTGACCCGCCAGCGGGCTGACCTGCCAGGTGGCGCCTGCCGCGCGGATCCTGAAGACTTGTTCGAAGCGCTCGTTGGCAACCATGGCAGCGGGCGCTTCGTCCATCTGGAGCGTCCCATCGGCCACCAGCAGCGCCCGGTCGAAATGCCCGAGCAGTGCGAGGTCGTGAAGCGCGACCAGCACCGCCTGCCCGTGGCTGGCCGCTTCTCGGAAAATATCGAGGAAGCGCAGCACCCAATAGGGATCGAGGTTGGACAAGGGCTCGTCGAGAAGAAGCGCCCGGGGCCGGGAGGCAAGGGCGCGCGCCGCGAGGACCCGCGCCCGCTCGCCGGTCGAAAGGCGATTTACCGGCCGGTCGGCCAACGCCTCCAGCTCCATCAGGCCGATGAGTTCCGCGACGCGCTCCTCGTCGGGCGCATCGAGGCCGAGCGCGATGACCGCCCGTACCGCGATCGGCCAGGTGACGTCGCGCGAGGCTGGGAGGAAGGAGAGAAGCCTGCGGCGGCGGGGAAGGGGCGACAGGTCGATATCTTCCCCGTCGATGACGACATGGCCTGCCGCTCCCTCGATCCGCGCCAGCGCCTTGAGGAGGCTGGTTTTCCCGCCGCCATTGGGCCCGATGAGTGCGACCATCTCGCCGCCCCCGATGGCGAGCGAGGTCGCATTGAGCCGGCCGGCAATTGCGACCCGGTCGGCGACAAGTGACGTCATGCCGTCACCCTCTGCCGGACGGTGACGACCAGCCAGATGAAGAGCGGGGTCCCGAAGAGGGCGGTGATGACGCCAACCGGGATCGCCCGGTCGAGCGGCACGGCACGGACCACGAGGTCGGCCGCAAGGAGGAGAATGGCACCAATGGCAGCCGCCGGAAGCATGGCCCGCCCCGGGTGGCCGAGGCTGAGGCGGCGGCCGATCACCGGCGCCACCAGCCCCACAAATCCGATTGCTCCTGCAACGGCGACGCAGGCGCCGACCGCGATCGCCGAGAGGGCGATGACTTCGAGCGCAAGCGCGCGCGGTTTCAGTCCGAGGGAAGCGGCGACATCCTCGCCAAGGGCGGTGAGGTCGATCGCCCGCGAACGGCGGAGGAGCAGGGCTGAAGCAATTGCCGCTGGCACGAGAGCCGCGGCGGCCTGGGCCTGGCTCCTGTCCGCGAAATTGCCCATCAGCCAGTCATAGGCATCGTAGAAGGCAAAGGGAGAAGGCGCGAGCGCGAGGGCAAGGCTGGTGGCCGCCCCGGCCGCAAGCGAGATGGCAAGCCCGGCAAGGAGCAGGGTCGCGGTATCCGAGCGCCTGCCGGCAATGGTGACCAGCAACAGCAGCGTCGTGATCGCCCCGGCGGCTCCGCATGCGGCGAGGAGGAGCGGCTGGGTCATCCCCAGCCAGTAGCCGCCGACCACTGCCCCGAGCGCCGCCCCACTCGAGGCGCCGCTGATGTCGGGCGAGGCCAGCGGATTGGCGAAGACCGCCTGCAGTGCTGCCCCGGTAATCCCGAGCACTGCTCCATAGCCAAGCACGAGGAGCGTGCGCGGCAGCCGGAGCTCGAACAGGATGAGCCTGCCGAGCCCGGGATCGATCGACCGGGCTTCCAGCAGTGAATCCAGCGGAAGCAGGAGGTGGGCCGCCGTGCCGAGGACGAGCAAAAGGGCAAGGACCAGCCTCATTGCCGGCCCCTCAGCTGCTCGATCACCCCGACCATCAGCGGTCCGCTGCAGGTCCAGGGGCGGCCATCCACCTCGATGATCTTCGACGCGCCGGGTGACGCCAGCGGGTGATTTAGCCAGGACTGGCCGAGCGAATATTGGCTCCGGCGGTAGGTCGAGCGAAGGAGTATCTCGGGAGGCCGGGTCGCGAGCAGCTCGAGGCTTGCGCGGCCGCCGGGTAGCGACCGCTGCCGAAGGCCAGCAAGGGACATCCACTGCGCCTCCAGCGATTTTTCGCCGAAACTATTGCCGCCGGCCCCGAGGAAGATGGCGTCACGCTGGACAGGTGGCGCCGAGCGCAGCCGGGCAAGCCGCCGCTTCCAGGGGAGGGCCCGCGCCGGTTGGCCGAGCGCCGAGGCGACCCGGTCCATGTTCGCCGCGACGTCATCGATCGAAAGCGGGAAGGGAAGATCGAGCGTGCGAAGGCCAAGGGTCCGAGCGATCGCGGCGGTTGCGCGCCCGCTTCCTCCCATGGTGAGGACCAGCGTCGGGCGGCTATCAAGCACGCTTTCGAGCGTTCCGCGATTACCACTGTAGCGCCGCGCCTCGCGCCAGAGCTGGCTGTCGGCAGGATCGCGGGCCAGTCGGCTGACGCTGGCGATCTCCTGCGGCCTGGCAAGCAGCAGGAGATATTCGTCCGCGCACATGTTGAGCGAGGCAGCGCGCACCGCGCTAGCGGCCAAGAGCGAGGCGAAGCCCGGCATGGACGCTCCTTCCTTCCGTCCGATAGCCGACTGCGTCCTGGTAATCATCGTCGAACGCGTTGGCGACACGCAGGTGGGCAGCGAGGCTGTCGGTCAGGCGATAGGCGAGGCGAGCGGTGGCAAGCCAATAGGGCGCGAGCCGCACCCGCTCAGCCGGGAACCGGTCGAAGTCCGTGTCGAACCGCGCGCCCGAGTAGCTAATGGCAGCGCCATAGCTCAGCCGTCCGCGCTCGCCGTCGGCAACGATGCTCGCGCCATGGGCGGGTCGGCGCGCTTCCCTCGCCCGGTTGCCGTTTTCGGGGCGTTCGCTGGCGTCGAGCCAGGCATAGGACAGCCCCACCCGCAGCCACGGTGAGGGGCGATAATAGGCTTCCGCTTCAATACCTTGCCGCCTGCTCTTGCCATCGGCATTCACGGCCGTGGAAAGAAAGGTATCGGGATCGAACCGGTCGATGATCTCGTCGGTGAGGCGCTGGCGGAAATAGGTAAGGGAGCCCCCGATGCTGCTTCCTGCATAGCGGAGCGATATTTCGCCGCCGACGCTGGTTTCGGGCTTGAGGCCGGGATTGCCGACGAACGAGCCAGGGAAAAAGCCATAAAGGTCGAAGAAGGTCGGCTGGGCGATGCCCTCGCCATAGCTTGCCGCAAGCGACCAACCTTGGCCAAGGTCGGCCCTAGCAGAAGCACGAAGGCTGGTGGCGTCGCGAAAGGCGGAGAAGATGTCGTGGCGAACGGCGAGGGCGGCATCAATCATCCCGCCGCTGTCCCATTTCCACTCCGCGGCGATGGAGTGGTGGGACCTCGACCGGTCCTGGTCGGTAAAGCCGCCGAACGCCTCGTCGCGGGCCCTGAACGTCTCCTTTTCGCTTTCGAGTGCCAGGATGAGCTGGTGGTTTCCTGCCCGTTGCCCTGCCTCGAGGGCGAGCGTCCGGCGGGTTGCGCGGGTGCGGTTGAGAAACTGGTCGTCGAGCTCGTTGCGGTTGGAGGAGCCGAGCAGGCTTGCCGACCCCCTCGCATAGCGATTCTCCCGCCCGCCGGCCTCGATGAAGATGCGGCCCGCGGTGAGGCGGTTGTGCGTTTCATCGAGCGTATCGGCGTGGAGGAATGTCAGCGGATCGAACCCGTCGAACTCGCTTTTTCCCCGTAGCGCAAAGCCCGAGGCGCCGAGGAGCAGGCCCGGCGAAAGCCGGTATCGGCCAGACGTCCTGAAGCCAATGTTGCGATAGCCGTCCCGGTCTCCGCCCATGCCAAAACTGTCGATGCCGTCGCTGCGCTGGCCGGCAATGCCGAAGCTCATTCCACGGTCTGCATCGCCGAAGCCGCTCCTGGCGGCGCCGCGCCAGGTGCCGAAGCTTCCGCCCTCGGCATAGAGCTGGCTGGGCGAGGCTCCCGGCGCTTCGCCGGTGACCGCGATCACGCCGCCAATGGCCTCTGAGCCCCACAGAGCCGACTGGGGACCACGGATGACCTCGATCCGGCTCGCAAGGTCGGCATTCAATAGCTCGAACCTCGGCTCGTTGCCGGCCGCGGGGTCATTGGCCCTTATTCCCTCGATGAAGAGAAGGCTGTGGGTCGCCTCGGCACCGCGGATGCGGACCTGGGTGAGAGAGCCGGCGGGACCGCTGGTCGCGACAGCGACGTTGGGGATGGTGCGCAGGAGGTCGCTCACCAGTGGCGCGCCTATATGCTCGATCTGCCTGGAGTCGATCAGCGAAACGCTCGCTGCAGTCCTGTCAGCCTGTTCTTCGGCGCGCGACGCGGTCACGACGATGGCCGGGTCGATAATTACGGGAAAATCAATCATCTGTGCTCCTTCCTTTCCATGACAAGTCGTCACGGAGGGAAGGATCGCGCGCGATTCTCCCACGTCCCGCGGCTGGACCCGGCCGGGGAGCGGACGACGGGCCAGGGCGGGTATCTGACTGTCCCCCGCCATTGGCGGGAGATCACAGTTGCGGGCACAGTGCCGGATGTTCGCCGGCTTCCCCCTTCGCCCGCGGCATTACACCGCGGGAACCCTGGTCGCTGAAGCGCGACCTGCTCGCGCGAGGCGCAACTTGTCAAGCGGGACCGCTTGGGCTAGTGGCGCGGGCTCGAAACCTCGGCTGGTCGGAAACCAGCCAATCACAAGGAATTCACCATGAAGAGCGGGACCCATCCCGATTATCATTTCATCACGGTCGAGATGACCGATGGCACCAAGTTCCAGACGCGTTCGACCTGGGGCAATGAAGGTGACACGCTTCACCTCGACATCGATCCGACCGCGCACCCGGCCTGGACCGGCGGCACGCAGCGGATGCTCGACACGGGCGGCCAGGTCGCGCGCTTCAACAAGCGCTTCGGCGGCCTCAGCCTCGGCAAGAAGTAAAGCGCAGCAGTGCAGGCGCCGGTTATCGAGACCGAGCGCCTGCGGCTGCGCCCGTGGACGAAGCAGGATTTTCGTCCCTACCACGCCATATTGCAGCATCCGCAGGTGCATCGGCATTTCGGGCCCGAGCCGATGGGCCAGGAAGAATGCTGGCGCCGGCTGCTGGCCTCGGTCGGCGGCTGGCAGGTCAATGGCTTCGGCACCTGGGCGGTCGAGCGATCGAGCGACAGCAGGCTGGTCGGAACCGCCGGCATCTTCACCGCCTGGCGCGGGCTTGACCCGGAATTCGGCGACGAGCCGGAGATGGGCTGGATCTTTTCCCACGAAGTCCATGGCCAGGGCATCGCTGGCGAAGCGTGCCGCGCAGTCATCGGCTGGGCCGAGACCAGTCTTCCCCCGACTCCGATCTGGGCGATCATTGCACCCAAGAACGAGCCATCGCTCCGGCTGGCAGCGCGCCTCGGCTTCGAAATCCTCCACGAGACCAGCTATCACGGCGACCCGACGATCGTTCTTCGTCGCCCCGCCTGGTAGGGGCCCCGGCGCTACCAGCCTCCGCCGCCGCCACCGCCGCCACCGCCACC
>CAZQLI010000027.1:0-14024 GCA_964594145.1 uncultured Sphingomonas sp.
CAGCGCTATCCGCTCGTCGACGGCCAGGGCAACTTCGGCAACATCGACGGCGATAACGCCGCCGCCTATCGCTATACCGAGGCGAGGTTGACCCGGACGGCCGAGCGGCTGATGGCCGGCATCGACGAGGGCACGGTCGATTATCGCCCCACCTATAATGGCGAGGAGGAAGAGCCGGAGGTTTTCCCGGGACTGTTTCCCAACCTCCTTGCCAATGGCGCCAGCGGGATCGCGGTCGGCATGGCGACCAGCATTCCGCCGCACAATGTCGGCGAGCTCATCGAGGCTGCGACCCACCTCATCGACAGCCCCCACGCCGAGGACCGGGCGCTCATGGACTTCGTGTCGGGCCCCGACTTTCCAACCGGGGGCGTCCTGGTCGACAGCCGCGAGACGATCGCGGCGGCCTATGCCACCGGCCGCGGCTCTTTCCGCCTTCGCGCCAGGATCGAGGTGGAGAAGGAAAAGGGCGGTGGCTGGCACCTCATCGTCCACGAAATTCCCTACGGCGTTCAGAAGGGCAAGCTCATCGAGCAGGTCGCGGACCTCATCGCCAACAAGAAGCTGCCGATCCTTGCCGACGTGCGCGACGAGAGCGCCGAGGAAGTCCGGATCATTCTCGAGCCGAGGTCCCGGACGGTCGACGCCGAGCTGCTGCTCGAGAGCCTGTTCAAGATGACCGAGCTCGAGGTGCGCTTCCCGCTCAACCTCAACGTGCTCGACCGCAACCGGACGCCGGGCGTCATGAGCCTCAGGCAGGCGCTGCTGGCCTGGCTCGAGTTCCAGATCGAGGTGCTGGTCCGCCGGGCCCAGACGAGAATCGGCAAGATCAGCGACCGGCTCGAGCTCCTCGAGGGCTTTCTCATCGCCTTCCTCAACCTTGACCGGGTGATCGAGATCATCCGGACCGAGGACGAGCCCAAGCAGGTCATGATGGCGGAGTTCAAGCTGAACGATCGCCAGGCCGAGGCCATCCTCAACATGCGGCTTCGCCAGTTGCGCAAGCTCGAGGAAATGGAAATCGGCAAGGAGCGGGACGCGCTGGTGAAGGAGCGCGACGAGCTCGAGAAGCTGGTCCAGAGCCCGGCCCGCCAGCGCACCCGGCTGAAGCGCGACCTCGCCGCCCTCAAGGACGCCTATGCAGCCGACCAGCGGCGGACCCTGGTCGAGGAACAGGCGCCGGCCCGCGAGCTCGACTGGACCCAGATGATCGAAAAGGAGCCGATCACGGTAATCCTTTCGCAGCGCGGGTGGATCCGGGCGATGAAGGGCCATGTGGCGCTGGGCGAGATCAGCGATCTCAAGTGGCGGGAAGGGGATGGCCCGCATCTTGCGTTCCACGCCCAGACGACCGACCGGCTGCTCGTCGCCGCAGACAATGGCCGTGTCTATACGCTTGGCGGAGACAGGCTTCCCGGCGGGCGGGGCTTCGGCGAGCCGATCCGCCTCAGCATCGACCTCGATGCCGAGTGCGAGATCATCGCCATGTTCGTCGTGCGTCCCGACATGAGGATGCTTGCCGCAAGCTCGGACGGCCGTGGGTTCGTCACCAGTGGCGAAGCCGTCCTCGCCGAAACGCGAAAGGGCAAGCAGCTGATGAACCTCCGGCCCAAGGCGAGGATGAGCGTTCTGAAGCCGGTCGCGCCCGAAGCTGACTCGGTGGCGGTCATCGGCGAGAACAGGAAGATGCTCGTGTTCAAGCTCGACGAGCTTCCGGAGCTCGGCCGCGGATCGGGAGTCCAGCTGCAGCGCTACCGCGATGGCGGCCTTTCCGATGCGATGGCCTTCTCTCTGGGTGACGGCATCAGCTGGCCGCTGGGCGGGGAAAGCGGCCGGATCCGGTCCGAGACCGACCTGACGCCATGGCGGGCGATTCGCGGTGCCTCGGGCCGCATTGCTCCCAATGGCTTCCCGCGGTCCAATCGCTTCGAGCCAGTGCCCACCGGATCCCAGCAGTCCTCCTAGTCCTGGCCCGGCGGACCAGGGAGCATTATCTATCGTGACACTCCGTTAACCTGTCTCGTTTAATCCGGCGGCATGCAGGCTGCAGCAAACCGCTTGGCCGCGCCTCCGGGCGCGAGTCCTGCGGACCCGGATCGAGGTCACCAGGATCGCTCGTCGGCGGACGATAGCGCGCTCCTCGGCGCGCTCCCGATTGCGGCCGGGGTATTTGGCCTTCGCGATGGCGGGCTGTGGATCTACGCCCTCAACTGGCGCTTCCTGGAACTGTTTGGCTGCGACCACGGGCCCGAGGGCTTCCAGAAGGCGTTCCGGCGCTACAAGGACAGCAAGGGCGGGGCCTTCGTCCAGGCCTATCTTGCCGACATGACCGCCGCTGCCGACGAACTCGACCTTTCGGATGGCGAGGGACCCTCGAAGCGCTTCCTCAAGTTCAAGCTTGCACCGCTTGATCCCTGCCCAGGCGGCGAGCCACGCTGCCTGCTCAGCGTCGTCGACCGGACGGTCGAGGTGCAGGCCGAGAATAACCTCAGGGCCGAGATGCTCCGCGACAGCCTGACCGGGCTGCCGAACCGGCTGTCATTTACGGAGACGATCGAGGCGAAGGGCGAGGACCCGCGCGAGCAGGACCATGCCGTCCTCGTCATAGACATGCTTCGGTTCAGCCGGATCAACGAATCAATGGGCAGCCTCGCCGGCGACGAGCTGCTTATCACCTTCGCCAGGCGGCTGATGTCGGTGCTCCGGGGCGGCGACGTGCTCGCTCGCACCGGCGGCAATGAGTTCGGGATCCTTGTCGGGTTGAGGCGCGGCGTCGAGGACGCCCTGGCGGCGGCCGACCGGATCCAGCAGGTGATGGCGGCGCCGTTCAACCTCTCCGAGCTCGAGATAAAGGTCGAATGCGCGATCGGCGTCGCCCTGATGCAGAGTGGGCGCGACGCCGAGGAACTGTTCCGCAACGCGCAGTTCGCAGTGAAGCAGGCCAAGGCCGCCGGAAGGCCGCAGGTCTATGAGCCGGGCGAAGCCAGCGCGGCACGGCGGCGCTTCTCGATCGAGACGGAACTCCGGCGGGCACTGGAGCGCGACCAGCTGAAGCTGTTCTACCAGCCGCTAATCGACCTCAAGTCGGGCGAGGTCGCGGGCTTCGAGGCCCTGGCACGCTGGCAGCATGAGGACCGCGGCGAGATCAGCCCGTCCGAGTTCATCCCGGTTGCCGAGGAAAGCGGGCTCATCCTCCAGCTGGGCCGCTGGGCAATGGACAAGGCAGCGCATACGATCGCGGGCTGGGACGCCAGTTTCGGCGCGCCGCTCCCGGTCTATGTCGGCGTCAACCTTTCCGCGATCCAGGTCGCGCGCGACAATATTGCCGAAGTGGTCGAAAGCGCGCTGCGCTCGGCCGGCCTCCAGGGCAACCGGCTCACCCTCGAACTCACCGAGAGCTCCATTGTCCAGGACCCGCGCCGGGCAATGCGGGTTTTCGAGGCGCTGAAGGCTCTCGACGCGACGGTGGCGATGGATGATTTCGGGACCGGCTATTCCAGCCTCGCCTATCTCCAGCGGCTGCCGATCGACGTCCTCAAGATCGACAAGAGCTTCGTCACCGGGATGATGCGCGATCCGGACGCGGTGGCCATCGTCCGGGCAGTGCTAAGCCTCGCCGATGCGCTCGGCATGTCGACAACTGCCGAGGGCGTCGAGACGGTCGAGCTGGCGACCACGCTCGCAACGCTTGGCTGCGCTTCGGGGCAGGGCTTCTATTTCGCAAGACCGCTCGAATCCGACGCGGCGCTGGACTATTGGAAAAGCCGCCGCCGCCCCAGGAACTCCTCTTCAACCGGCTGAAACGCAACGCTTTTAACGTTTAGTGAATAATGCTAGTTTTCCTCAAGTTGCGTAAGGCAGGGGGAGCAGATGAGAGATGCGGGGATTATAAAACGCGCGCCGCGCGTCGACACGAGGTTCAAGGCCTCGCTGGTGGATGACGCTGGAAACATGATGTCCGTGACGGTGATGGACATCAGCCGCGAGGGCTGCCGGCTCCAGTCTGACGAAATGCTGAAGATCGGCGAGAAGGTTCACATCGAGGTCCCGAAATATGGCCGGTTTCCCGCCCAGATCCGCTGGGCGCTCGGCAACGAGGCCGGCGCCGTGTTCCTCGAGCCCGTTTTCCTGCCCTAACCGAGCAGCTGCTCGACCAATTGATCAAACTGGTCGCCCTGCGGGAACCCGGCCGCCTCCCACAAGTCCTCGATCTCGCGCAGCGTCCGGGCAATTTCCGGCCCTTCGGCAATGCCCCTCGCCATGAGCTCGCTCCCGCCGACCGGGAGCCGGGGAGGAGTCCAGCCGGCGATTGCGGCAGCGCCGGACGGGTCGCCCGAGAGTAGCAGACGGTCGACGGCGCTTTCCGGCCCGATGCGATAGGCGAGTGCCCTTGGGTTGAGGCCGAGCGAGCTGTCGGCCGCGCTCGCCAGCCGCTTCTTTGCCTTGTTGGACAGCTTGAGGCGCGATGCCACGCGCGATGCCGTGTCGGGATCTCGGGGAAGGAGCGCCGCGAGGCGCCGTAGTGGATCGGCCGGAATCGAAGCGCTACGTTCGGCCGCGACCAGCTCGAAGAGGCGGTCAACGCGCTCGATTTCAGGAACCACCGGCGCGAATATCCCGCGGCCAAGCATGAGCTCGACGGTTGCAGCAGGATCATCGAGCCGGAGCAGTTTCAGGAGCTCGTCGGCGATCCGTTCGCGGGAAAGCGCCATCAGGTCGTTGGCCCGACTGGTGCAGGCATCGAGCGCGCCTGGGTCCGGGTCGCCATGGCCGTAGCGGGCGTGGAACCGGAAATAGCGAAGGATGCGCAGATGGTCCTCGGCAATGCGCTGCAGCGGCTCGCCGATGAACCGCACGGTCCGGGATTGAAGGTCGTCGAGCCCGCCGAAATAGTCGAACAGCTCGCCGCTATATGGATCGGCAAACAGAGCGTTGATCGTGAAGTCGCGGCGCCCGGCGTCCTGCTTCCAGTCGCTGGTGAAGGCGACCGTCGCCCGTCGGCCATCGGTGGAGACGTCCGAACGAAGCGTGGTCACCTCGACCACCGTCCCCGACGAGACGGCGGTGATCGTTCCATGCTCGATTCCGGTCGGGACGGCCTTGATCCCGGCTGCCTCGAGCCTTTCGATGACTTCGTGCGGCGTGAAGACGGTCGCAAGGTCGAGATCCTCGTGGGGAACGCCAAGCAGCTGGTCGCGCACCGCGCCGCCAACGAAGCGCGCGGTCCCCGACCTGGCGTCCAGCGCCTTCAGCAGCCTGTGGATGCCGGGGCGGTCGAGAAAGCGGGCGGGATCGAGCTTCACGCGATGCGCCTTGCAAGGTTGACGAGCATTGCCGCGGTGGCGCCCCAGATCTGCCGTCCCTCCCAGTCAATCTGGTAATAGTGCCGCGTGCGGCCGCGATATTCGGCGGACATTTGCCGCTGGTTGATTGGATCGAGGACAAAATCAAGCGGCGCCTCGAACCAGTCCGCGACTTCGGCGGGGTTGGGCTGAAGATCGAGGTCCGGCGGGACAAGAGCGACCACTGGCGACACCGAGTAGCCGGTCACGGTGACATAGGGATCCGCCTCGCCGAGCAGGGTGACCAGCGCGGGGTCGAGCGCGAGTTCCTCATTGGCCTCGCGCAGGGCCGCGGCAATCGCGTCCTCGCCTTCGTCGATCCTCCCGCCGGGGAAGGCGATCTGCCCGGCGTGGGTCCGAAGCCCCTCGTTGCGGACGGTGAGGATGAGGCCGGGCCGGGGCCGCTCGGTGATGGCGACAAGAACCGCCGCCTGGCGGTTCTCGCCCTCGCTTCCCTCGACCAGGTCTCCGGGCAGGAGACCGTGGGGTGGCTCGGCCGCAAGCGCTGCCCTGATCCGTTCCTGGAGCGGGATATCGGCGTTCGCCGCAGCCATTTCGGGTGAGCTTTTCATGGTTCCAGCGGGAAGAATTGGTTGCATGACCAGATGCCGGGCGGCTGGTGGCCTTCCGCGAGCGCAATTTCGGCGAGCTCATAATAAAGAGCCCTTGTAAGCTCCGCCTCGAGCCCGAAGCGGACGGCGACGCGCGGTGACGGGCCCGCCGGCGTGTCGACGATGGTCAGCGGATGGTCCGGCCCGACGACGAGGCCGTCGCCGCTGTCGAGGGTCAAACCTATCCGTCGGTCCCTTCCTTCGCCCTCCATGGTCATCTGGGTTGCCCGAAAGGCCGTGGTCTCGACATCGATCACCAGCTTTTCGACCGGCGTCACCAGCACATGGCTTCCGTCCGGCTCGCGCCGGAGCACGGTCGAGAACAGCCTGACCATTGCAGGGCGCTCGATCGGCCGTCCCTCGTGGAACCACCGGCCGTCGCGGGCGATCCGCATCCCCGAATGGCCGCAGTGGCCAGGGTTCCAGCGATCGACCGGCGGCGAATCCCCCCGTTCGCGGATGGCTTCGGCCAGGGCTGCGAAACTGAGCTGCTGGGCTTCGATCGGTGTCCGGCGTTCGGGCATTCTTCAGGCTGTAGGCGAGCGGGCGAGGGGATGGTAGTGGCTGCCCGATGATGGAAAGGGGTTCAACCGCGATCGTGACCGGCGGCGGGAAGCGCGTCGGCGAGGTGATCGTCCGAGCGCTGCTCGATGATGGATGGACGGTCGTTGCCCATGTCCATGGCGAAAAGGACCCGGTCCCGGACGGTGCCGACAGGGTGGTCGCCGACCTCGCCGAGGCGGATTGCGCCGGGCGCATCTTTGCAGCCGCGGACGGAAAGCCGCCGGTGCGGCTCCTCGTCAACAACGCCGCGAGATTCGCCTATGACTCGTTCGGCACGGCCGACGCTGCCGAGTTCGATGCCCATATGCACGTCAATGCAAGGGCGCCGATGCTTTTGAGCAACGAGCTGTATAACCGGCACGCCGATGGCGAAGCGCTTGTCGTCAACCTCCTCGACGCCAAGCTTTCAGCCCCCAATCCCGACTATCTCAGCTACACATTGTCCAAATATGCGCTCGCCGGGCTCACCGAGCTCGCCGCACGGGCGATGGCGTCGAGGGGAATCCGGGTCAATGCGATTGCCCCGGCGCTGATGCTTCCCTCGGGCGAGCAGGACAAGGCCGGGTTCGAGGCCGTCCATGACCATAATCCCCTCGGGCGCGGAATCGCCACCGGCGACGTGGTGACGGCGCTGCGCTATCTCGTCCGTTCGCCCGGCGTTACCGGGGAGACGCTGGTCCTCGACGGGGGGCAGCGCTTCATGTCGCTCGATCGCGACGTCCAGTTCCTGGAGTCCCGCTGATGAATGAAACGACCCGGCTCGAAGGCATGGTCCCCGACCATCTAAGGGTCCGGCAGTGCCGGATACTCCTCGATTCGCTCGAGGTGATGACCGACATCGGTTTCCATGAATTCGAGGTTGGAGTGCCGCAGCGCCTCTTCATCACCGTGGAGATCTGGCTCGAGCAGCTCGATCCGCCCGATGACCAGGACCACGAATCTGCCTGGAACTATGATTTCCTTCGAAGCGAAGTCGTTCGAATTGCACAGGAACGCCGCTACAACCTGCAGGAAACGCTGATCCACGCCATTTTTCAAAGGGTTGCGGCCTATCGCGGGGTGAAGGCCCTGCGCGTGAGGAGCGTCAAGCCCGACATTTACCCCGACGCAAAGGGCGTTGGAGTCGAGATTGCCTCCTTCGCTGGAAACGCGCCCTTGCCGTAGGGGAAGGGCCAGGACGCCGTCATGAATCGGCGCCGAGGCTGCCGCAATCGGAACAAATTTCATTGCGCAGCCATTTTGGCTTGATTAAGGGTGGCGCGTATCTGCCGATGATATGTTAATACATCGGCGGTTCCACGACAGCTCGGGTCGCGTCATTTTTGACATCTCCGAGAAAGGTCGTGGAATCCGACCATCGAGGAGATTTGCGGCTTAATGTCTTACGCCAATCGCAAACAGATGAGCTCCAACCGGACGGCGGCTATCGTCATCGTGGCGCTCATCCACATTGCCCTCGGCTATGCGCTGGTGACGGGTCTCGCCTACAACGTCATCAAGAAAGCGGCTGAAGATCTGAAGACGTTTGACGTCGAGGACGAACCGCCGCCCCCGCCCGAGGAACCGCCGCCCCCGCCGGAGCAGACCAATGTTCCGCCGCCCCCGCAGGTCGTTGCTCCGCCGCCAATCGTGCGGACCAATGTCGCACCACCACCGATCGTTTCGACGCCGGTCGCACCGCCCCCGGTAATTACGCCCCGGGCGACCCCGGCACCACCGGCACCACCGGCGCCGCCGAAGCCGGTCATCTCCCAGGCTGCGAAAGCCAGGGCCAATCTCACCTCGCTGTTCTCGACTGACGATTATCCCCAGTCGGCAATCCGAAACGAAGAGCAGGGTACGACTGCAGTACGGCTCACGATCAGCACCGAAGGTCGGGTGACCGACTGCTCGATCACCCAGTCGTCCGGCTCAAGCGCCCTCGACAACACCACCTGCAACGTCATCCGTCGCCGCGCCCGCTACACGCCGGCGAAGGACCAGTCAGGAAATCCCATCACCGGCACGGACACGGCCCGGATTCGCTGGGAACTTCCAGAGGATTAAGTTTCAGCTTCAACCTACCACGCAAAGATTTCACATAGGAAAGTCAAGCATATGGCAGCTCCCACCACCCCCGCCGGCGAAAATCCCTACGGCCTGCTCCAGGCCCTGCACGAAGGCGGTCTGATTTCCTGGGCTACCTTCATCATCCTGGTCGCGATGTCGGTGTTCAGCTTCTACATCCTGTTCACCAAGCTGCTTCAGCAGCAGAAGATCATGAGCCAGGCGAACAAGGTCCGGGCCAGCTTCTGGAACGCTCCGAACCTGCGTGAAGCTGCCAACAAGCTCGAGCAGCGCAGCGCCTATCGCGCGATCGTCGAAGACGCGCTGGTCGCCCAGGAGCAACACAGCAGGCTGACCGACCCGGTCGACCAGCATGACTGGATGTCGGGCTCGCTCGCCCGCTCGCAGGGGTCGATCACCAACCGCCTCGGCGAAGGCCTTGCCTTCCTCGCCACCGTCGGTTCGACCGCGCCGTTCATCGGCCTGTTCGGCACCGTCATCGGCATCTACCGCGCGCTGATCAAGATCGGCGCGTCGGGCCAGGCATCGATCTCGACCGTCGCCGGTCCGGTCGGCGAAGCGCTGATCATGACCGCTCTCGGCCTGGTCGTCGCCGTCCCGGCGGTTCTCGCCTACAACTGGCTGATCCGTCGCAACAAGTCGATCCAGGAGGACCTCGCGGCCTTCACCAACGACATCCACGGCTATCTCATGTCGAATGGCGCGGTGAAGCCGGCGATCGCATCGTCTGCTCCCAGGCAGCCTGCGCAGGTCGCCAAGCCGGCACCGACTGCGGCTCGCTAAGCCTTTTGTCCCGGGCCTGGCGGTCCAGACCGCCGGCCCGGCGACAACCGAACGAAGAAGGATAAACGCCTCATGGGGATAAGCGCAGGACCTTCCAGCGAAGGCGACGAAGCCGAAACCATGTCGGACATCAACGTCGTTCCTCTGACCGACGTTATGCTCGTGCTCCTGATCATCTTCCTGATCACGGTGCCCGTGGTGATCCAATCGGTTCCGATCAGCCTGCCGGAGGTCCGCAACGAGCCTACGGAAACCAAGCCTGAAAACGTCTCGCTGACGGTTCGGGCGGGCGCGAACGGCGGCTGCGAAGTCTACTGGAACCTCACGCAGGTCGACAGCGAGCAGTTGCTCGACCGGGCAGTGAAGGCACTAGAAGAGCAGATTGAGCGCGTCGGTGGTGTCGAGAACATCAACGAGGACAATATGCCGGAAGTGCACATCCGCGGCGACGTGAACACGCCGTACAAGTGCATTGGCGGCACCGTCTTCACGATGCAGCGCGCAGGCTTCGCCCGCGTCGGCTTCATTTCACAGCCACCGCCCGGTGGTCCGGTCACCCGGCTGTAAGTTAAGGAGCAAGCCACCATGGCGATGCAAACCACTGGCTCGAATGAATCCGGCGAGCCTATGATGGACATCAACACGACGCCGCTTATCGACGTCATGCTGGTGCTGCTCATCATGTTCATCATTACCATCCCGCCGCAGACCCACGCGGTGAAACTCGACCTGCCGCAGGACAGCAGCAACAACCCGCCGCCGCCGATCGACCCGGTCAAGAACAAGATCGTGGTTACCCAGGCCGGCGCCGTGCTGTGGAACGGCGAACAGGTCAACCTGACCCAGCTGCGCCAGTACCTGGACGTTACCCAGCAGATGGATCCGGTTCCCGAGCTTCACCTGCAGCCCGAACCCGAGGCCCGCTACGAGCTGGTCGACGAGGTCCTGGCGGTGACCAAGCAGGCCAAGGTCTCGAAGATGGGCTTTGTCGGCAACGAAGCCTATATGCAGGTCTTCTAGGCTTCCGGCTGGAACATCGAACTGGAAAGGGCGGTCCCCCCCGGGGCCGCCCTTTTCATTGGGGACGATTGCACTGCCGCCGGGATTTTCCCTCCGTGGAGTAACGGCTTTTCAATCAGTCGGGGCCTAGCAGCGGGTGATGGACATTATCGCCGCGCACCAGCAGGGCCTGATCGAGCAGATCGACGAAGATGCGCGTGCGCTTGCCGGGAGGCCGGGCGATTATGGCCAGCGGGCCATCGTCCTCCACCACATGTACGGCAATTCATGCTCTTCCCACGAGTGGGCGCTGGCCGAGGCCCTCCGCGAGATGCGGATCGCAAGGGCCATCGCAAGGCTTCACAAGTCACCCGACCGCTGGGGATGGAGCAGCCGCCGGCGCGGCGAGGGAAGGGCAGCGCTGGCCGGGCTTGCACTTGCCATTGGCGAGGCCTCCCGGGCAAGGTGCGCGGCAGCCTTCTTCGCCTACCGGGTGACCGGGACCGCTGCCCTTTGCGGCGAGGCAGAGCGACTGCTCCCGGAAGCCCTCTGCGCATCCCTCCGCCTGTGCCACGCGGCGCGGCGCTCGGCGGTGGCGCTCGGGGAAGGGGAGCGCGCATTGCTCTGGGAATCTTCCGACAGGTTCGCGGCCGCCTGCATCGACCGGCAATCGCTCGACGCAGCCTGGACAAGGATCGGCGATACCGGCCTTGCACGAATGGCATCGAAACTGCTCGGCGGCCCGGCCATGGAGCGGGCTCGAGCGAAGGATGTGGCGCGCGGCTGGCCAAGGGCCGAGGCGATGCTCAGGGCCGACCCGCTGCTCCCGGCGGCATTCCGGGCCAATCCGGCGCAGCATTTTTATTCGCTGCAGCATCTCGTCGCCGAGCGCCGGCGCAAGCAATGGCGGGAGGCATGCGACCGGGAACCGGGCGCCTTCGAACTGGCAGCCTGACCGGCCACTCCCGGCAATAGTCCCGGCGCGGGGTCGATCCCTAGTTGGCGGGAGCCTGCTTTCGGACCAGCCCGTACTGGCTGTAATAGCGCTCGAGGTTCGGTGCGAGCTTCAGCGCCTCTTCGGCATCGGCGTCGGACCGCGCCTGGTCGCCCTTCCGGGCATAGGCAAGCGACCGGCCATAGAGCGAAGCGGCCACCGCGCCGTCTTTGAGTGCCAGGTCGAATTGCGCGATCGCCTCTTCCAACCTGGACTGCCGAAGCAGGACCATCGCCTTGCTGTCCCTCGCGGCCCTGCCGTCGGCCATCGCCAGGGACCGGTCGCAGTCCTTGATTGCCCGGTCGAGGGCCACATTGGCGAGCGCCTTGTCCCAGCAAAGATTGTTGAGTTCCTCGGCCGACAGTTCCTTTTCCGCGATCGCGTCGAATTCCTTGTTGGCCTGCTTTTCCTGGCCAAGGTGCATCATCTCGATTGCCCGCCGATGGCGGATCGTGATGCTGTCCGGCGAGCGAAGAAATGCCTGGTCGAGAAGCCGAAGCGCCTGCTCATGTTCGCCGACCTGGCTTGCGATCCGTGCAAGCTCGGTAAGAACCGGGGCGTCGGTCGGGTTGAGCTTGAGCGCTGCTGCCAGCTCCTTCCTGCGGCCATCCCGGTCGGACACCGGCAGGGCCTGCGCCCGATGGACATGGATCATCGGGTCCTTTTCAAACTCGAGTGCCTTATCGAATGCCCGGAGGGCCTCTTCGGGCCGGTCGAGGGAGAGCAGTATCTCTCCCCGGGTCATCTGGGCCGATGCACTGTCAGCCCCGGCAAGCGCCGCTGCCTGCGCAAGCGCCTCCTCGAACCTTCCTTCGCGCCGGGCCTGTTCCGCCAGGATCATCCGCGCCTGGACGTTTTTCGGGTCGGCTTTCAGCGCGGCTTCGGCGTCTTCCCTGGCGCCCTTCAGATCGTCGAGGCCCAGCCGAAGCTGGCTCCGCAATAGCCTTGCGCCGGCCATCGCCGGTTTCATTTCGATCGCCTTCTCGAGCGCGCCGAGGGCCTTGGGGCCGTCCTGCTGCCCGAGGAACTTGAGCGCCGCCCGGAAATAGTCATCGGCGGTATTGGGTTCATGGCCGATGAGCTCCTTGACTTCCGCAGTCTCGACCGGGGCGGAATCGCTCAACCGGATCCAGATGCCGTCCTTGTCCAGCCGGCGCAGCTCGTCCTGTGACGCCAGGGCATCGGCGATCGGGATCTCGGGCTTGATCGAGCGGCGCGTGCTGTCGATCGTGACGATGCCGTCCTTGTTGGTGACCTGCCGCCGATACTCCACGCCGGCGACCGTCGTGTTCACCGGGTCCATCTGGAAGGTGGTCTTGGCGACGCGGTCCCTGGGAAGGAGGATCACCTGTACATCGCGGCTGAATGTCGGGTAGCCAATGGCCACCGGCGCATCGAGATCGCGGGTGCCCGAGCGGGTGAAGTCGGCCTTGTAGCCAAGCGTCGGGACCACGGTCCAATAGACGCCATTGTTGAGATCGAGCTTCTGGCGGCCCTCGGCCCGCAACCGGTACAGCTGGGCCTCGGCATCGTAACTGGTGCTGACCTTTTCGATCTCGAACTGGTCCAGCTTGGACTGCAACTGCCTTCTTACCGCCTGGTCGCGAAGCGAGGGGTCAAGGCTCGAGAGGATAAGGTCCTGGGCGATGGCAAGGTCACCGCGAATGACCATTTCAATTGCTGTCGGCACGGGCCCGTCGACACCGCCGCTTGCATCGGTCCGGATCATTGTCTCGATGCTCGGCTCGCGAAGCGGCGGCGGGACCATCCTCACCAGGCTGGCGCCCTCGGTCACCGGCAGGCCCCAGTGGTAATAGGGCACCTCGAGGTTGGCGAGACGCGTGTCGCCGGTCCTCGTCCCGTCCAGCCAATAGGTTTTTCCGCCGATCTCGGCGCGCACGATGACGTGGTTGAAGAGGCCAACCATCGGAAGCCGCTTGTCGAGGCCGTCGCCCTGCTCGGTATGGACCAGCACCGGGACGCCCTTGATGCCGAGCTCACGAAGCAGGCCGACGAGCAGCGCGGTCTTTGCCTTGCAGTCGCCGAACCGGCGTTCCCAGGTCTCTGGAGCGCTCACCGGGACGAGCCCGCCGACGCCTAGGGCGAGATTGACGTAGCGGACCTTCTGCTCGACCAGCTGGAGCGCAAGCGCGGCCTGGGTGACAGGGTCGTTGCTCGCTGCCCGGATACGGGCGATTTCCTCGTGCAACGGGCTTCCCGGCGGGATCTCCGAGGCCTTTTCGAACAATGGCTGGAACAGCGAGGCGACATCGCTCCAGGACCCGAAATCGCTGACCTCCAGCGTCTTTCCAACGAGGAAGCGGCCAGGGGCGAAGGCCGGCGGCGTTTCCGGCGCGAGCTTTCCGAAAGCCCAGGTCGAAATGGCATTTCCATCTTCACGGGTGACGGTCGGCGACGGGAGGCCGTCAGCGAGGCGCTGCCGGATCCTTGCCTTTGCCGGGGTGACAAGCCGCATCTGCGCCTGTTCGACCTGGAACGGTACCGCCCAGTTGCTCGTCAACTCCATGTGGCCGCGAAGGGTCGGGTCCCGCCTTTCCAGCGTGATCTCGACTTCGAGGATGTCGCCGACCTGCAGGTTCTCGGGAAGGAGGGTGGCGGTCAGCTGGCCATTGAGGGTCTGCTGCTCGAGATTGGTCTCGCGGC
>CAZQLI010000028.1:0-13940 GCA_964594145.1 uncultured Sphingomonas sp.
CACGGCACCGGCCGGGCGCTCGAAGAGTAGCAGTACCTCGCCGTCCTTCAGACGGCCTAGGAGTAGCTGAGCCGTGGCGGCCTCGGCGGGACCGCGCCCGGGCTGGTCGAGGCGCGCGCAATATAGCCTGTTCTTCAGCTTTCTCGCAGTCGTCGCCGGGCTCGTCGTCGGGCTCATCCTGCTGATCCTCTCGCTGGTCGCGCCGCAAAGCTATGCCGCGGTGCGGGGCGTCGCGCTCGACGTGACGGCGCCGATCAGCGGGGCGCTTCGCCAGGTGACGACGACCGCGACCGGACTCGTCGGCGGTGCCGGAGACTATTGGGACGCGGCCAACCAGAATGCCCAGCTGAAGCGCGACCGGGCAGCGCTGATGCGACGGATGGTCGAAGCCAAGGCGATTCTCGAGGAGAACCGACAGCTGAAGGCCGCGCTCCAGCTTCGCCAGCGGACCCGCGACGCGGTTGCCGCCGGACGGGTGGTCGGCTCCTCCTTCGAGAGCCCGAGGCGCTTTGCGATCATCTCGGTCGGGACCAGCGACGGGGTCAAGAACGGCATGCCGGTCCGCGCCGCCGAGGGGCTCATCGGCCGCATCGTCGACACGGGCTCGGTCGCAAGCAGGGTCCTCCTCGTCTCCGACCGGGCCAATATCGTTCCAGCACGGATCCTTCGCGGCGGCCAGCCGGTCATCTCGACCGGCCGAGGCGACGGGACCATCGATGTCCGGCCGCTCGAGGTCGGCAAGAACCCGTTCAGGCCAGGCGACATCATCGTCACGTCCGGGACCGGCGGGCTCTACCCTCCACTCGTTCCGGTGGCCAAGGTGCTTCGCCTCGACGATGACGGCGCGATCGCGGTTCCCATCGCCGACCCGGCGCGGGTCAGCTTCGCAATCGTCGAACCTGCCTATGAGCCCGAGGCGCTTCCGACCTCCCGCGGCGCAAGGGCCGAACCCGACTGATGGTGCGCTCGGCCCTCAGCCCTTCCCGTTCCCGATTGAACCGCGGCCCTCGCCCTGGCGCCGAGTTCGTGCCCGCAGCGACGGTGGTCGCCGGCTCGATGCTCTCGCTCCTGCCGATCGTCTCGTCGACCGGCTGGTGGCCGGACTTCGGGCTGCTGATGCTGCTCGGCTGGCGGCTATTGCGCGCCGATGCCTGGCCGGCCTGGTGGGCGGCGCCGCTGGGCTTCGTCAACGACGTCATCCTCGGCAATCCCATTGGCCTCTCGGTCGCGCTATGGTCGGCGATGATGATCGCGATGGACATCCTCGACCGGCGAACCATGTGGCGCGACTATTGGATCGAGTGGGCGATTGCCGCGACCCTCATCTTGCTCTCCGAGCTTGCTCACTGGCGGATCGCGGCCGTGATGGGCGCCGGCGTTCCGTTCAACTTCTCGGCCGGGCCTGCAACCCTCATCGGCGTCCTCACCTTCCCGGTCGCGGCCTATGTCGCTTCCCGCTTTGACCGCTGGAGGCTGGGGCGATGAAGGCGTCGCGCTTCACCGCAGCGCACCAGTCGATCACCTTTTCTCGCCGGATGATGCTGGTCGGAGGCGCCCAGGCTGCATTTGGCGGCATATTGATCGCGAGGCTCGGCTATCTCTCGGTCGCTCAGAACGAGCATTACCAGCTCCTCTCGGAGAGCAACCGGGTCCAGCTCATCATCGTCCCGCCCCGCCGCGGCTGGATCGTCGACCGCTATGGAAAGCCCATGGCGATCAACCGCTCGGATTTCCGGGTCGACGTCCTTCCAGAGCAGCTCGACCGGCCGACCGAGACGCTCCGGACGCTGACGAACATTTTGAAACTCACTCCCGACGACGTCGACCGGATCATCAAGGAAATTCGGGCAGCCCGAGGTTACCAGCCGGTACAGGTCGCCGAGAACGTCCCTTACGACCAATATGCCGCGATCACGGTGCGCCTCCCCGAGATGCCGGGCGTCCAGCCGATGCGCGGCTTCTCGCGCTATTACCCGACCGGGCCGGCGGTGGGGCACCTGATCGGCTATGTCGGTGCGGCCTCGGCCAAGGAGTATGAAGCCGAGAAGAACCCGCTGCTCATCACGCCTGGTTTCAAGATCGGCAAGGAAGGCCTTGAAAAGACGCTCGAAAAGAAGCTGCGGGGCCAGCCCGGCGGCCAGCGGGTCGAGCTGACGGCGCGGGGCAAGCTGGTGCGCGAGCTCGAGCCCAAGCCCGACCGCTCGGGCGAGACGGTCCAGCTCTCGATCGATGCAGGCCTGCAGGACTATGCCGCGAGGCGGCTCGGCGAGGAATCGGGCGCCTGCACCATCATCGATTGCCTGACCGGCGATATTTTGTGCATGGCCTCCATGCCGGCCTACGACCCCAACAGTTTTTCCGACGGGATCGGCCAGACCGAGTGGCGGATGCTCTCGCAGGACGAGCGACGGCCGCTCGTCAACAAGACGCTGAACGCGCTCTACCCGCCCGGATCGACGATCAAGCCGATGAACGCGCTTGCGCTCCAGGCTGCCGGTATCGATCCCGACGAGACCGTCTTCTGTCCCGGAGGGTATAGGCTCGGGAACCGCTTCTTCCGCTGCCTTGGCCGCCACGGCACCGTCAACATGCGCCGGGCCATCGCCAAGAGCTGCAACACCTATTTTTACGCCATGGGCCACCGGATCGGCTATGATCCGATCGCGGTGATGGCGAAGAAGCTTGGCCTTGGCGCCAAGTTCGACCTGCCGGTGGTCAGCCAGAGCTACGGGACGGTTCCCGACAGCGCCTGGAAAGCCCGGAAATACAAGGAAAGCCGGCGGGTCGTCGAACGGCCTGACTGGACCGCGTCGGACACGCTCAACGCCTCCATCGGCCAGGGCTATTTGATTTTGAACCCGCTCCAGCTCGCGGTGATGGCAGCAAGGATCGCGAGCGGTCGTGACCTCCAGCCAAGGCTTCTCGGAGCGCACAAGGATGCAGCCCCCATGCTCGGCCTACCCCAGGAGCATCTCGACAATGTCCGGGGCGGCATGTGGGAAGTGGTGAACGGCGACGGCACCGCGGGATCAAGCCGGCTCCAGGTTCCAGGCATCGAGATGTGCGGCAAGACCGGCACCGCGCAGGTAAGGAAGATCACCGCGGGCCAGCGCGGCCAGTCGGGTGACTGGAAATACCGCGACCACGGTCTGTTCGTCTTCTTCGCGCCTTACAATAATCCCCGCTATGCCGGCTCGGTCGTCATCGAACATGGGATGGGCGGGTCCCGTGCCGCCGCCCCGGTCGCCAAGGACGTCCTCACCTATTTGTTCGACCGGGACCGGGCGATGGCCTCGCTTGCCGCGCTCGAAGAGCAGTGGGGCGGAACCCTGCTCGAGCGAACCTACCGGCGGCAGGCGCAGTTCGAGGCGGCCTCCAAGGCCAATGCGGGGCTTCCTGGCTGATGATCAGCTCGGCCATCATCCCACAGCCCCTCGCCCGCCTTCCCTGGCGCCTCATCTGGCTGGTCGCGCTCATCTGCACGATCGGCGTCGTCACCCTCTTCTCGGCGGCAGGCGGCAGCTGGTCGCCATGGGCCATGAAGCAGGGGCTCACCATCATCGCCTTCTTCGGACTGGCGATCGTGATCAGCTACATCCCGGAAAATTTCATCAAGCAGGTCACCTTCCCGACCTACCTGGTAATCCTCGTCCTCCTCATCATCGTCGAGATGGTCGGGTTCGTCGGCAAGGGCGCGCAGCGCTGGATCGACCTCGGCTTTATCCGGCTCCAGCCCTCCGAGTTCATGAAGCCGGCGGTGGTCCTCGTGCTCGCACGCTTCTACGACCTCCTGCCGGCGGCAGACGTCCGCCGCTGGAGAGGTTTGTGGCCAGCGGCGCTGCTGGTCGTCGTCCCCTGGTCTCTGATCCTCGTCCAGCCCGACCTTGGCACGGCAACGATGGTGCTGGTCGGCGGCGTCACGGTGATGTTCGTTGCCGGACTGCCGATGTGGTATTTCCTGTCGGCCGGCGCTGCGGTGCTCGCGGCCCTCCCCGTGGTCTATGCCTTCATGCACGAGTACCAGCGCAAGCGCGTGCTCATCTTCCTCGACCCCGAGGCAGACCCGCTCGGGGCGGGTTACCATATCAGCCAGTCGAAGATCGCGATCGGCTCGGGCGGGATCTGGGGCAAGGGTTACCTCAACGGGAGCCAGAGCCATCTCGACTATCTTCCCGAGGGTCATACCGATTTCGTGTTCGCGACTTTTGTCGAGGAATGGGGCTTAATCGGCGGGGTGATGCTGATCTTTGCGTTCGCCATGGTCGTCCGCTGGGGAATGAACGTCAGCAAGAAGGCCAGGACGCGGTTCAGCCAGCTTGCGGCCGCTGGCCTCTCGATGACGATATTCTTCTATTTTACCGTGAACCTGATGATGGTGATGGGGCTCGCCCCGGTGGTCGGCATTCCTCTCCCCCTGGTGAGTTTTGGCGGATCGGCCGTAATGACCGTTATGATTTGCCTGGGTCTCCTCATGGGTATTGAGCGACAGGCAAGGACCCGTTCCACACTCGCTTAGATTTTTTAGGGGAATTGCTGTTGCATGGTCATGGCGAGGCTGTTAGAGGCCCGCCCGCGCCACCGCTTCTAGCGGCCCGCGCTTTTGCCCCACGGCATGGACGCATAGCTCAGTTGGTAGAGCAGCTGACTCTTAATCAGCGGGTCCTAGGTTCGAGCCCTAGTGCGTCCACCATCTTCCAGACCGAAGTGGGCATGACATCTGTCTCCGTCGACGTGCGGCTACGTTCATGGAAGGGGCGCACCACCGCCGTGATGCATTACGGTTTCACCGGCCAAGAGGTAGTCGGTGCGCCAGGTGTGAGCTTTCAGGAGGTTGTCCATGCGGCCTGACCGGACCAGACTGAGGTTGCGACTTCGTCTGTCGAATTCTTCCGGTTGCGCCGCTCCGGCGTCAACGGCGTCCATTTACTGCAAATTGCAGCTCATTTCGCCGATAGCGAACTTTGCAGCGGAGATTCGCAAGAACATTCTCCAGTCGCCGCAATCAATACCAACAAAACAGACCAAAATTTCGTTCTTCTTACGCGCTTTGGCGAGCATCGGAGCGCTCAAGCTAGTTAGGTAAGCGGAAAGATCGCGGCAGAGACTTCCTTAACTTCGGGGAGAGAATCCGCGATGAGCATGAACGACCTATTCGAGCGCATAACAATCCAGATAATTGCAGCAATAGAACGTGGCACAGCGGATTATCAAATGCCGTGGCACCGATGGGGGGCCAATTTATCACAACCCATCAATGCAATATCCGGATCGCCATATCGCGGAATAAATCGACTTTTACTTTGGTCAGCCGCGGAAGCCTCCGGTTACCCCGGGGGGCGATGGGCGACCTACCGCCAGTGGCGCAAGCTTGATGCTCAGGTTCGTATCGGTGAAAAATCAAGCAGTATAGTCTTCTGGAAAATTTCCCAGAATCTCAATGACGATGTTGAAACAGAGAACTCCCTGAACAGGCGTCGTCCCTTCGCCCGAGTTTACGCGGTCTTTAACGAACAACAGGTCGATGGCGCTCCCGTCTGTCCAAAAGGTACGGCGCTTTCACAAGAACAACGGATCGAAACGGCGGAGTCGCTCGTGATGGCTACGGGAGCCAATATCCGGCAGGGCGGTGACCACGCATATTACGATCCTACGCTAGATCTCATTTGCGTGCCCAAGTTTGAGCAGTTCCGTGATCCAGAAAGTTATTACCTGGTCTTGGCACATGAATGTATCCACTGGACCGGTGCCGAGCAGCGTCTTAACCGGGATTTGTCTGGCAGATTTGGCTCAGATTCCTATGCCATGGAGGAACTTGTTGCAGAACTCGGATCAGCTTTTATTGGGGGTAGTTTGGGTATCGGCGTAGAACCTCGACCAGACCATGCAGCATATATCTCATCGTGGTTAAGAATACTCGCGAGGGATAGTCGCGCCATCTTGACGGCTGCCGCAAATGCTGAACTGGCGGCTAACTACCTGATCGACTTCTCCCTGAGCCGGGCAGCGTGATCCGAAATTGCAGCAGGGTTGCTGGGCAATGGCATCTGGAAGTTGGCCGTCGATGTTGCGGCGAAATCTGATTCACATTTACGATTAAGCCTTCCCGTCGGGCCTTGGGCCCAACAGCTTTGGACCATAAAGAACTACGAACAGCAGGAAGGCGCCACCCCACAGCAGCCCGGCACAGCGGATAGCGTGGAGGTAATCCAATGGGAGCCACGCAGCCGAAACACGTACCGCCGCGCCGACCGTGACGAGCACGTAGATGGCCACGGTCCCCGCCCCGGCGTGCAGCGGGCGCCCCGTATGTCCAAGCGTTGCCCTGCTCATGACAGCAAGCACCATCGACGACATTGCTCCCGCGCTCAGCGCGTGCAGACCGGCAGTCGCGGGTACGTCAACGTCAACGATGCTGAGGCCAAGAAGCAACAGACCGACCGGAAGCCAGGCATATGAAACGTGAAGGATTGCGACCAGCGGTTCGGCGACGGTCCTCCAGCCGCCCCATCGCGATAGCCTCGCCACCTGCAGCCCACCTGCGGCAAACAGCAGTGCCGCAGTCAGGCTCGGTTCGAGCTCGAATACCCAGCACAGGAGGGCGATCACTGTCGTACCGATCGTCACGTGGTCGAACGTCGAGGCCTGGCGCGGCAGGGGCGCCTCGCCTTGCTTGATCAGCCAGTTAGCCGTGAATGCCGGGATGATCCGGCCGCCGATGATCGTGATGAGCATCAGCACCAGCGCAAAGCCGCCCCGCCAGCCAAGGCCGTCAGTCGACATTGTCCCCATTTGCTCGAGGTGGTCGACGATTGCGGCGAGCGCGAACAGCATCATCACGCCGACAATCGGGACGTTGCGGTTGCGCGCGATCAGGATCTCGCGGGCGCAAATGGCAGCAAAAACCAGCAGGAAAGCCGCCTCGACGACCATCGCGCTCACCGGGCCAATCGCGACCGAGAAAAATATTGCAAGCCTCGCGGCAATCCAGAGGCCGACGAGAGCCGCCAATTTAGCCCCTGCAATTGGCTGGCGCCCGGTCCAGTTGGGAATCGCGGTCAGGAGAAATCCGGTAATGACCGCGCTAAGGAACCCGAACAGCATCTCGTGGCGATGCCAGCCGAGCGGGTCAAAGGCGGTCGGCAGGGTTATCGAACCCGCAAGCGCCTCGATCCACAGGGCAACCACGACCAGAGCCCAGATCGGCCCGAGCAGGAAGAATGGCCGAAAGCCTCCTCGAAGCACTGGCGGCAAGCGGAGGAGCCTTGCACGTCGGTCGATGGATGGATCAATCGTCATCATGCCTTCTTCCATTCTACTGGTGTCGACCCCGCGATCAGGGAAGAGAAATGCGGGGCCGACACCATCCCCTTCGGCTGTCCTACTCGGCGGGGACGAGGGCCGGTTCCGGCTCCGCCCCGACCGCCTGTTGCCTGGCTCGCCCACCAAGCAGCAGCTTTGCCATGAACAGCGCGAGGAGAACTGCGCCAGCACTGAACACCATGTCGCCGGGCACCCGCATCCAGACCAGGGTCTCCATCACCGGGCTGTGGATGATGTCGGCCGAGCGTGCATACCAGAAGCCGGTCGTGACGGCGTGGTAGGCCTGGTAGACGCCCTGCGGGACGAGGCTCAGGAACACCATTCCGGCAAGGCCGATATTCAGGGTCCAGAAGGTCGGCTTCAATAGCCCGTCCGACCATGCGGCGGTCCGAAAGCTGGTTCTGAGGCAAAACAGCATCAGCCCAATCCCGAGCAGGCCATAGACCCCGAACAGCGCCGCGTGGCCATGGCTGGGCGTGAGATTGAGGCCCTGCACGTAATAGAGCGAGATCGGCGGATTGATCGCAAAGCCGAGCACGCCTGCCCCGACGAGGTTCCAGAAGGACACTCCGACGAAGAACAGGATCGGCCACTTGTAGGTCTGAACCCAGGGCGCGGCCTTGGTCATCCGGTAGTTGTGGAGGGCTTCCACGCCCAGGAGAGCCAGCGGGACCACCTCGAGCGCCGAGAACATCGCACCCCAGGCAATGATCGGGGTGGTAGTTCCCGAGAAGTAGAGATGGTGGAGCGTGCCCAGGATGCCCCCGGTCAGGAACACGATGGTCGAGAACAGCACCGCCGAGTTGGCAGCCCTCGCCCTCACCAGGCCAAGCCCGGCGAAGATGAGCGCGATGATCGCGGTGGCGAACACCTCGAAGAAGCCTTCCACCCAGAGGTGAACCACCCACCAGCGGAAATATTCGATCATCGAGAGCGGGCTGTGACGGCCCCAGGTGAGCGCTGCACCGAAGAAGAGGCCGATGCAGATGGTCGAGATGAACACCATGCCGACGAGGCCGCGGGTCTCGCCGGGCCTCTTGAGGGCTGGCCAGAGTGCCCGGCCGACCAGGGTCAGCCAGATCATCAGGCCGGCGAAAAGCAGGATTGCCCAGAAGCGGCCCAGGTCGACGAACTCATAGCCCATGTGGCCGAACCAGAAATTCTCGGCATGGCCAAGTTTCTGCTGGATGGCGAACCACTCGCCGGCAAAGGAGCCGATGACGACGACCAGGAGCGCGACCCAGAGGATGTTGACGCCGAGCTTCTGGAACCGCGGCTCGTGGTTGGAGAGCATCGGCGCGAAGTAAAGGCCGGTGGCAAGCCAGGCAGTAGCAATCCAGAAGATGCCAAGCTGGGTGTGCCAGGTCCGGGTGAGCGCATAAGGGATGAGCTCGGAAATATTATAGCCGTAGAACTGCTGCCCCTCGACCGCATAGTGGGCCGTCACCGCGCCCAGGAAGATCTGGGCAAGGAAGAGACCGATCACGGTCACGAAATATTTGGTGGTCGCGCGCATCGAGGGCGTCGGCGAGAGCTTCAGGAACGGGTCCCGGTCAGGGGTAACGGCATGCTCGTCCTCGCCGTTGCGGGCCTGGTACCAGACCAGCCAGCCGATCCCGAGAATGAGGAAGAGAACGCTGGCGATCGACCAGAGGCCGAGCGATGCCGCGGGCTCGTTTCCGACAAGCGGGTCATGCGGCCAGTTATTGGTATAGCTGATTTCCTGGCCGGGGCGCTGGGCGACGCTGGTCCAGCTGGTCCAGAAGAAGAAGGCGCCAAGCTGCTCGCGGTAGCGCTGGTTGGTCAGCGTCTTCTCGGGGATCGCATATTGTTCGCGAAGCTCGGAGAATTGCGGGTCGCTGCTGAACAGGCGCGCGTAATGATCGCCAGTCGCCCTGATTGCAGCCGCACGGTCCACGCTGACGCTGATCGCACCGGTCTTGGGGTCAAAGCTGTTGGTCCGAAGCTCTTTCTTGAGCCGGGCCTCGAGCGCGCCCTGGTCTTCTACCGACAGCGCAGCAAAGCCGGTGGCACCCTTGCGCTTCGCCCAGATGTCGAGAAGCGTCGTTGCCTCGCGGTGAAGCCAGTCGGCTCCCCAGTCCGGCGCGACATAGCCGCCATGGCCCCAGACGGAGCCAAGCTGCATCCCGCCGAGGGTCTGCCAGACTTCGCGTCCGGTCTGGATGTCGTCGCGCGTGAACAGCTGTTCGCCATCCACGGTCACGACCCGCTCGGGCACCGGCGGCGCCTCGACGTAGATTTCCCGGCCGATCAGGCCGAGCACGGCAAAGGACAGGAAGAATATTCCTGCAAGCCATGCCCAGAGTTTCTTATTGTACCCCATCTTCTTTTTTCCCCCGATCTGGCACCGTTAGTGGTGGTTGGGTAATCGAGCGGGAGGCCGGGGGATTTACGCAATTTCCCGAAGGTCAGCCGGACCCACCCGGCGCGCCTGATCGCAGCAGGGACGCGCCTCGACATTGATCCACCTCAAACTGGCAGAAGCCTGCGCAGAGTTGCGGGCGGCGGCGGGACCGAGCCTGGGCTTCGCCGAGCCGGGATTTGACCAAAAGTCGGCGGTGACCGGTTGCCCTGGTTTGGAAAATTGGCTGGCGAGGCGCTCTCCGCCCCTCCCCAGGTTCAGGCCGCCATTTGCCCCTTGCCGGAACATGGCAGCACCTCGACCGTCACGTGGGAAAGGTCGGCGACCGGGTGCAGCAGCCCCTTGTAATGGGCCGGTGGCCTGGGGTGGTGCGTGACCACCGACACGATGAGCGCGAGATGGCCGGTCCCGACCTGCCAGAGGTGAAGGTCGGCGACCTTGTTGTCGGCATCCGCCTCGATCAGCCGGCGAATGCGCTCGGCAGTCGACCGGTCGGCCTCGACGTCGAGAAGGACGCGAGACGAATTGCTGAGAAGGCCCCAGGACCACCACAGAATGACTGCCGCGCCGACCATGCCGATCAGGGGATCGAGCCAGCCAAGGCCAAGCAGTGCGCCCCCGGCAAGCGCGAGGATCGCGAGCAGCGAAGTTAGCGCATCGGCAAGCACGTGGATGTAGGCGGCGCGCAGGTTATGGTCGTGATGGTGGTGACCGCTTGTCCCATGCCCATGACCTCCTGCTTCGTCGTCGGCATGGTGGTGATGCTCGCGGTGATCATGCTGGTGATGGTGGTGATGATGATCGCCGCCAAGCATCAGCGCGCTGACGAGGTTCACAGCAAGGCCGAGCGCCGCGACGATTAGCGCGGTCGAGAAGCTGATCTCGACCGGGTTCACGAGCCGGTTGGCGCTTTCATAGGCCATTCCAAGGGCGATCAGCCCAAGGGCCACGGCGCTTGCAAAAGCAGCGAGAGGGCCGACCTTTCCGGTGCCGAAGCTGAAGCGGCGATCATCGACATGGGTCCGCGCGAAACGATAGGCGAAGGCGGCGAGACCGAGCGCCGCGAAGTGACTGCCCATGTGCCAGCCGTCGGCAAGGAGGGCCATGGATCCCGTAACAAGGCCGGCGATGATCTCGGCGATCATCATCGCGCCGGTGAGGCCAACGACGACGAGGGTCCGTCGCTCGCTAGCCTCGTGGGAAGAGCTTACGAAGCCATGGCCGTGGCTGTGCTGCCCGATATCATGCTGGTGCATCGCTTGAACGCCGCTCCCGATCTTGGCCCATGAATCTGCCCGCCCCGCTTTTTTAGCGGACGCCGGCTACTTCCATTTAGGCTAATGGGGCGTGTGCCGAAAGGGAAAGGCTCAGGTGCTTCCGGCCCCAAGCTGCGGGATTGCATCGCCAAGGACCCGGATCGAGGAGCGAAAGATGATCACGGCCATTGCCGCACCGATCAGGATATCCGGCCACGGCGAGCTGGTCGCGGCGACCGTGACGGCTGCAACGAGGACGCCGACGTTGGAGATGACGTCGTTGCGCGAGCATTCGAAGGTGCTCGCCATGTTGATGTCCTGCGAACGGAATCTCCAGAGGAGGCCGAGACAAACGAGGTTGGCGATGAGCGCCGCTGCTCCAAAAGCGAGCATCAGCGCTGAAGATGGCGGGACGCCGCTTGCGACCTTGATCATGATGTTGATGACGATCCCGATCGCCAACAGCAGGATGAAGACGCCCTTGAAAGCTGCCGCGCCTGCTTTCCACCGGTCGCCGCGGCTGATCGCATAAAGGCTGAGCCCGTAGACGAGCGCGTCGCCCAGCATGTCGGACGCGTCGGCCATCAGGGCAGCGGACCCGGCGACGAGGCCGGCCCCGAACTCTGCAAGGAACATGACGGCGTTGATTGCAAGGACGATGACCAGCACCCGGCGCTGGTCGGCCTGCCTTGCAAGCTGCTCGAGCTCCCTTCCCTTCGACGCGCAGCAATCATCCGCCATGGGGGTCAGAATGCCCCGCCACCGCAGGCCGGGCAACCCGGGGGCACAAGCTCAGGAGCGAGCGATCAGCCGGTCGATCCGCTGGAGCGCAATATCGAGCAGCTGGATCTCGGGATGGGTCGCGACGAGGATGACATCGCTTGAAAGAGAGTTTCCAAGCTGCGCGATCTCGGCGCGTAGCGCCTCCAGCTCTTCCCTAAGCGCAAGGTCCCCGCCGGTCGGGGCAAGCGCCGGTGTCGGAGTGGCCGGGGCTGCCCGGTTGGCCTTCAAGGCGCGAACCAGCTGGTCGATCTTGGCCTGTGGCTCGCGGACCTTCGCCATCCATTCGCTGACCTCGATCGCACCGGAAAAGGCAATGCCTCCCCTCTTCCCGTCCTTCCAGGCCATCTGCCCCGAGGCTTCGAGGCTGCCGCGCTTGAGGACTATCCGGGAGCCAGGATCGGGAAGCCTTGTCCCCTCGATCTTGGCGCCGTTAAGCGACATGTCCCTGATGTGGACCGGCCCCGAAGCGCCATCCGCATAAAGTGTTGCTGCCACGAACAAGTGGGTCCGGCTGTGGAGCCTCGGCTCCTGCGGCGGCATCTCGATTGTCTGGGTCGCGTTCACGACTCTCTTCTGGCAGCCAAATGATGAATGACTGGCCGACATTTGATCCGAAACGGAGACGTCTCGTCTGAAGGGATCATTTCCTTCCCGTGGAAGGAAACGTTTCGTTCGCTTCAGCCAGCGAGCTCGACCCCGACCTCCCGGAAACCCGCCTCGATCGACGCGACACTGCCTGGTCCATTATCGCCCGGAAGATCGATGGCACGGGTCAATGACCGGACGACCAGCGCCTCAAATCCTTCGCGCCTTGCATCGATCGCGGAAAATCCGACGCAAAAATCATAGGCGAGGCCGACAAGGACGCAGCGCCTGACGTCCTTGTCGCGAAGGTAGCCGGCAAGGCCGGTGCTGGTCCGGCGGTCGTTTTCGAAGAATGCCGAATAGGAATCGATCTCCGGCTTATAGCCCTTGCGGACGATGAGCTTGGCCCTGACTGCAGCATTGGCGGCGATCAGCGGATGAAATTCCGCGCCCTGCGTTCCCGGGACGCAATGGTCGGGCCACAAGACCTGCTGTCCGTAAGGCATGTCGATCGTGTCATAGGGCTTTTTGTCCGGGTGGTTGCTTGCGAAGGAAAGATGGTCGCGCGGGTGCCAGTCCTGCGTCATCACGACGAGTTCGAACTTGTCGGCGAGGCTGTTTATCCCGGCCATGATCTCGTCGCCGCCTGCGACGGCCAGCGCCCCACCCGGGCAAAAGTCGTTCTGGGCGTCGACGATGATGAGCGCATCGCCGGGCCTGGCGTTGATGTCGTTCATGTCTGCTCCTCTACACCCGGACCGGGTTTCGGCCGATTCCGGCGCTTCCGAACACCTGCTTGTAAACCTCGATTTCCGAGGCAGGCCCGATCGCCTTTTCCATATTGTCGCTGAGCTTCACCGCGGGATGGCCGTTCACCGATGTTACCTTGCAGACAAGGCTGATGGGACCCATTAGCCTGGCCCCGGCGGGGTGGCAGCCGATGAAATCATTGGTGAGGTTGGTGCCCCAGCCAAAGCCGACCTGGACCCGGTCCTCGAAATATTGCTGGAGCTCGACGATGTCGACGCCATTGGGCTCAAAGCCCGGGATCGCGACATCAAGTCCGTCCGAGAAGATGATCAGCTTTTCCGCCGCGATGCCCTCGGGCGTGACACCCATTTTCTTCCAGAAGCTGATCAGTTCCTCGCCCGCCTCGAACGGGTCCTTCGAATCCGGCCGTGCCCCCTTCCAGTAGCTCACCCACTGGGGTGCATGCTCGAGGAACTGGCTCGTCCCGTACGTATCCGGCAGGAACACGAGGAGATTGCCGCGATACTCGTTCTGCCATTGCTGGAGGACCTTGTACTGCGACTGGCGCAGGGCCTCGGCATCACCCGGGTCCTGCTGGCGCTCGAGCGCTGCGAACACCATTGGAAGCTCATGGGCATTGGTGCCCTTGGCCTCGAGGCCATGTTTCAGCGCCAGGTGGACGTTGGAAGTCCCGGTGAAGCGATCGCCGAGCAGTTCCATCGCGGTCAAAACGCAATGCTCCTGCCACAGGAACGAGTGGCGCCGCCTCGTACCGAAGTCGCTGAGGTTGAGGCTCGGAAGCTCGCGGAGCCGCTCGAGCTTTGCGTAGAGCTTCACCTTTGCCCTCGCGTAGAGGATGTCGA
>CAZQLI010000029.1:0-13908 GCA_964594145.1 uncultured Sphingomonas sp.
AAGGACGGTCTCCACGAGCCCTTGGACCTCCATTTCGAGGAGCAGCTGCTCCGCAGTCTTTTCGGGACGCTTGAAGCGCTTCCGCATGCGTCGGATCGCGGTGACTGCGGGCCAACCTGCTGAGAACTCGGGCAGGAACTTACCTATACCCCCTTTATGCGGCAAATGGCATAAACCAGGGATATGTGATAAAACGCATATCGACGCTTTATGCGAACAAAGACATATGGCCGCATATGAGCCAGCTCGTCCGAACACCCAAGCAACTCGGTAATGCCTTGCGGCGGCGACGCCGCGACAAAGGGCTTACTCAGACAGAAGCTGCTGAGCGCGCCGGCCTCAGGCAGGAACTTGTCTCGAAAATCGAAACCGGCAGTCTGGGAACCCGTGTGGATTCCATTTGCGCCCTCCTCGCGGCCCTGGATCTCGAGTTCATCATGCAGCCACGCTCTCGCGTCGCCGGTGCGGATATCGAGGATATCTTCTAATGCCCCGCAGGCGGGCGGCCTGACCGGGTTGGACTACAAAGCTCCAATTCTACGACAGAGATACCGGTCAGCCGAGCATCTGGGAACAGGTCTGGTTTATGATAGCGCTTCCGCAAGCGCGGCGAGCGATTTCTGATGCCGTTCAAGCTGCGCGTCCCGTAACTTGCGGATGTTCATGAGCTTGAACTGCGGGGCTGGAAGATCCGCAAGACCCGGCGAGGGAAAGCGCGTCCAGTCCGGTTCGCCCTCTTCAAAGGAGAGCAGGAATGCGCGTTCCCCGTCGGTTAAGCCGCTGTGGAACGCGGTTACGAGGCGATCCAGCGTTGCTTCATGATCGGCATATGTGAAGGGTTCAAAGGGCATTCCCTCGAATTGCGATTTGAAAGTGGCTCGCTGATCCTTCGCATGCGGGCGCACGAGCTCGGCTACGGGGCGTCGGTGGCTGACCAAGGCTGCGATCGTACCGATGCGCACATCGTCCGTCAGTCCTTCATTTTCGAGAAGCAGCTTCACGTCGAACAGGTCACGCGGGTGCTGCCTGTCGAGGGCAGCGGCAATCTTGCCGCCGAACAACTCTCCATGAGAGATGCAGCGGGCTTCGACAAAGGCTGCGAACTCTTCCTGGACGCGCTCGCTGCAAGGCAGGTCGCGCGTCGGAAACAGGTGGCCGCGCAGGGAAGGGTTGACCTCAATCTTGATCTGCGTCCGCCCACGCTGGCAATTGAGTTTCACTTCCAAAGCTTCACCCCCCTGGACGGACTGAGTGACCTTCGTTGGTGCCAGGCGACTCTCGATCTCGGCCTTGATACGGCCCAGCGCCTCCTTGATGGCCGCGAGCGACTCCGGCCGGCCTTCATTGGGAAGGTAGGTCAGGTCGATATCGACCGACAGGCGCGGCATGTCCCATTCGAAGAGGTTGATTGCCGTGCCACCCTTGAGTGCGAAGCTCGGCTCCGTCATCACGAGCGGTAGCACATCGATAAGCAAACGGACCTGATCACGATAGGTGTCAGCTGCCATTGCCGACCAGTTCCCTCGGCAGGAGCAGGCGATATTTGGGAACATAACGCCCCATGCGCGTGAGGCTTCTGTCCCCTTTGCCAAGATCGATACGGCTCGCATCGAGGTGACGCATGACTGGCAGCTTCGCGCGTTCGGCCAAATAAAGGAAAAGCCGCCTCACTTTCACCGAAGCACAGGCTTCCAGGAGCTCCTGCATAAGCTTCGGCCTGAGTGTCGTCATGCCCTCGATGATAAGCGCCGCCTCCATCAAGTCGAATTCGATAGGAGCAAGGTGCAGCAGTTCGAGGATCGCGCGTTCAGGGCTCGCCGAGCGCAAGGGGAACCCTTCGGGCGCGTCCTGCTCCATCAGGCCAATATCGGGCGGCAGCAGCTTCGTTTGCAGATGCCTAACGTCCTGCCCCCAATGGCTCTTGAACCATTGCGGCAGGGCGACTTCGCCCGGTGACACGAGATACGTTATCGAGCGGGCAAGGCGCAGATAGTGACTTTGGCCTTGCATCTCCAGGGCGGTGAGCGCCCCGACATGAAGAGGCAGCTTAAGCTGGCTCTGGATGCTGTAAAGTGCGCCCTGCCATGTAACAGTTTCATTCGGACGCTTGAATGCGCCTCGACCGAGCGAGACCAGCCAGCCAGACCGGAGATAGTTTTGGGCGTCTTGGGGGGTTATGCCGAGCTTTTTCAGGTAGGCGCTTGTAGCGACCGTATGGGGCTGCCAACAGTCGAGCAGGTTCCTTAGTTTGCCATGTCTGGATACATTCACAGTGTATCTATAGCCCGATTTTCAAAATCACACAATGCTTGCCTTGAAAATCGTGCTCCTGATATGTCGCTAATATATTTTCCCTGAGCAATCCAAGGTTTGAGCTATGCGGACCCGCCTTCGCTGGATGCCGACGCAATGCCCCCTCGCCGTGTCGGCCTTCAAGCCAAAGGACTCTTGTTACGAACAGTGTGAAAACTGCCAAATATGTCCAATCCGAATGAGCATTCACGGACAGCCATAAACCCGTCAGGGCACATATGGCATTGAGGTCATAACGCTGGCGACAAAGGCGGCTACCTCGCCTCCGATCCGACAAGCCGTCAGTCAGCGCGGCCTCAGTTATGGCGCGGGCAGCCTGCTGATGCTCAACCGCGACGCCGGCGCGATAGTGGCCGCGCGGACGAAGAACGAATCGGCGGTTAGGTCGCCGAACTGATCGAGGCGCAGCTTTCGCGTCTCCAGTCGGAGACGATCACTGAGGCGATGATCGCGAATCGCGAGGCCTATCTCGACATGGCGCGGACGCGGAAACGGGACGATCGATCTGAGTTGGCTCCGCCAATCCTGGCCGATTGTTCTAGTATTGTCCCTTATGCTTGCTTGGCCCTCGATGGGTGCAGGTAAGAGCGGCGGGGGCGACCGCGAGGCAGTGCGCTTCGCGTGGCAAGTCGAGGCATCGGCAACGCTCGTTGCTGGGCCACGGCCCTGCCCTGGCGCGGACAACGGCCTTGCATCCTATCTCGGGTCCCATGTGGCCGCCGACGTGCCTCTATCGGAGGCCGGTCGTGAGAGTAGCCTGCGACATCGCGAATCTGGCTTGCGGTAGTTCAGAATAACGAGGACGATTGGCATCTAACCGCTGCCAAAATTACGAGTGACGGTATCTCGACGGTATAAGTCGGTGACGTATCTGGATTAGAATATTGGAATCAAATAGTTATTTACGCCGTTTGATTCCGCCCCTGGCACCACTTTTCAGTTTCATGCCATTCCTAACAATCCCGGACCATCTGGAAATCTCCGTGCATAGTTGCGCCAGCATCTCGACGAGGGGCTCTGAGGAGATTGCAGCGCCTCCTTGGCCTATCCCCGAGAAGAACTCCACTGGGGCAAGTGCACGCGCTTTCGTCTCCGCTCGAGGCGGGCAATTCTCAATCAGCAATCTTGTGGCGCAAAAGGAATTCGCCCGGTCAAGGTGCAACGGCCTCGCCCTTTAGTTTTCTGATCGGCTGTACATGATCTATGTGCAGCTTCCTGATCAATTGGAATAGATCATTATTTGAATTTTGATCGGTTATATGCGATCTAATCTGCGATACCTGATCTATCGGAGCCGGTCATGGATGCTAGAGCCTTAGCTAGGAAGCACTTGGAACGGCGCTTGGCGCCGCTGCGAGACCAGCAAAACTTCATTCGTCCTCCGCGCGGATGGATCCGCGCGCTGCGCGAAGCTCTCGGGATGACGACTCGACAGCTCGCGCGGCGCATGGGCAAGGTGCAGTCCGCCGTCGTTGAGATGGAAAAAAGTGAAGCGCGAGATTCCGTCTCCCTTGGCATCTTACGCCAGGCGGCCGAGGCGCTGGACTGCACCCTAGTTTACGCGCTCGTACCAAACCGACCGATCGACGACATGCTGCGCGCGCGCGCGGCGGAAATCGCTGCGCAACATCTTGCGCGAGCAAGTCACACCATGGCGCTGGAGAACCAGGGTCTCGACGACGCCGCTCACGCAGCAGAGCGGGAGCGGCTAATTGACGAGCTTCTCTGCAGTTCCCCAGCGCGGCTGTGGGATGACGTCCAGTGAGAGTTGAACTCTTTCCAGATGATGACGGCAACACGCCACTAACTGCCGAAGAACGTCTCGGACTTATCCCGTCGTACATTACGCTGCGGCAGGAACTGAACGAGGTTGAGCAGATCAATATCACTGAGGGAGAGCGTTGGGCTTTCAGCCGGCCGCGCGACATTCTTGATGAAGGCTTCTTGCGCGAACTCCATCGCCGTATGTTCGGCCAGGTTTGGAAATGGGCGGGAGATTTCTCCCGCGAAAGCAACCGCCGCATCGGCTCCGACAGTTCCATGATCCCTGTCGATCTGCGCGGCCATCTTGGCGACGTGCGCTACTGGATGGACAATGGAAGCTACGGTCCTGACGAAATCGCTCTGCGCTTTCACCACCGGCTGACCCAGATCCACCCGTTCCCCAATGGCAACGGCAGATTTTCTCGTCTGGCGGCGGACCTGCTCATTGCGCGCATGGGTGAACCCCGGTTTACGTGGGGCCGCACAAATCTCATTGTGGCGGGGGTGACGCGCCGTCAGTACGTTGACGCCCTCCGCGCGGCGGATGGCCACGATATCGAACCGCTGCTGGCATTCGCGCGATCTTGAAACCCCTAATAGGCCATCGACAGCGGTACAATCTCGGCGGCCGATACTCCATTGAAAGGAGGGCTCCATGGGCAGCGGAATGTCCGTTATTTGCTGCCCTAACCCGGAAGCGGACGGGCCGCTGTGGTTTAGAGTTTCGAACGCCGTGAAGCATCGGAAAGTCGGCGATGCCCGGACCCGCAAGGGTCGCAGGCTTTGACCTATGAGGATTTTAATTGTGGACTGGTCGAGGCGTGGTCTACGTTGCCGTTATTCCGACGGATTTGGATGCGGACCGTCCGCTATTCGGCTGGCGTGGCGGTCGCTCAAATGCGGGCCGTCTGCTTGGGGTTTTTCGGAGAGCATGGGCTAACGACCCTGCGAGAAATCGATGGTGTCTCAATTGTTGGGTGCTAACCGCGATTCCGCCCTTGGCCACCACTTTCCTCAACGCCTGGCGAGCCAATCCATAAATCCCTGATTCCAGCGCTCAGCGGGTGAAAAGGAGTCCCGCAGCGGCCGCCAGCAGAGCCAGGCCGATCGCTGTGCTCACGGGCCATTGCCGCGGGGCCACCTTCTCGAGGAATATGGCTGCGGCAATCACCGCTACCCATCCAAGGTTCATCACGCCGGCAACGAACAAGAGCAGCATCAGCACCCAACAACAGCCCAAGCAGAACAGGCCGTGGGCGAGGCCGAGCTTCAGCGTTCCTCCAATTCCCGGAGAACCAAAGTGCATGATGAACTGGATTGGCGACCTGCAATGGTCGAGGCAGGCGATCTTCACGCTGCTGAATTGATAGAGCGCTGCGGCCAAGAGAATCGCTGCCGCAAGGACATGATCTCCGACCGCAAGGCTAGCGGAGGTGACGGCGCCGACTTCCAGGAGCAGTGCCTGGCCAATGGCCGCCGCGCCGGAAAAGGCGGTCCACACCAGCAGGTAGGACAGGGTGAACAACAAACTATGCGCTAGTCTCTGGCCTGAGGTCGGCGCCCGGTTGATCCGCGCGTGTAGCAGGATCATCGGGGCAGCTGCTGGCAACATCATCGCCACCATCATGATGGTCCACATGAGAAAGGCGGTTCCGAGATAATCGGCCGACCATGGATCGACCGCCAGTCTCCCCATGCGGCTGCCGGCCATCGGCATCATCGACGAGCCATGGCTGACAAGCCACCGCCAGCTCAGGGCGATCGCAATCAGCAGCGCCGCGCCGGCAATCGCCCCCTGCCGCGAAAGCAGCCATTCGAGCGGAAGATGGGCGCGATACGAGGCGGCCTCGCCGCCCCCTTCGGTCCTAGTGGACGACACCGCTCTCGGTAAGGTGAAGCTTGGCGAACTGGGCGTGAGAGGCGCTCAGCTGGACATCGAGCGGACCCTTGGTGCTGGCCCAGCCCAGGCCGACCTCGCAGGTGTCATATTCGAACCCGTCGGGGAGATTGATCCGCGCCCGGTGCTCCTCGCCGGTAACCGGGTTAACGATGGGTTCGCCCCGGGCATCGATCCAGCCGGGTACGCTAAGGCGCGCTTTGCGTGCATCAACGTCGATTTCGAGGTCGACGTTGGCGAACACCGGATCGTGCACCTTCTCGAACGTCGTCGAGAAAACCTGGAAAAAGGTCGATCCCGGGACCGTGTCGAGCCCGCTCATTATCCTGAGAAGCGCTTCGCGCTGCTTGTCGTCAGCACGCTGGTCGACGATTGGTACGACCTGGCCCCTGCCCTCGTGAATTGCGCCGGGCCAATCCACGATCAAGCCGATACGAAGGCCGCTGAGGTCGATGTCGCCATGATGGCCTTCCTCTATGTCGATGGCTGCGACAGCCTGGCAATTTCCGTGCGTGGGCAGCGAATTGAACTGGCAGGGGCACCCTGGCGCACAGTTGCAGTGCACGAACTCGCGGCCCTTGATGGTCCATTTCGTGTCGGTCATCGGCTCCTCCTTCGCGCAAGGCAGCCTCGACTCTCCATAGCAGATGCGGACCGAAAAGTTGAGGACGGCCGATCGATGGGGCCGAAGCTGATCGTCCATGGCCGACAGCCGATGGGATCGTCCGTCCAGGATTGCCGGCAAGTCCTGGATTCACCTTCTTGGCCCCGGCACGACATCCAGTTGCGAAATGTCAGCGGCCGCGCGCCTCGGCAACCAGGGGCAGGGCCCCGAGCCTCCCGGTCAATATCCTGGCACGCTCTTTGTCGAGCAGAGTTGGCAACATTGCCGGCCAAGTGTCGAGTGCGGCTTCAATCGTTCTTCGCACTTCGGCTACCGCCCATTTCGGGTCGAGACCAAGGAAGGATGCGATCCGCTCAAATCGATGCAGGTTGACCGATTCAAAACGCTGGGTTCCGACAAACCGCAGCGCCAATTCGTCGCCGGGCAAATAAAGGATCGTTGGCACGATATCATAGGCTGGTGACAGCCGAATTTTCCCGGCGCTGGGGAACCTGAATGACCAGTTCTTCAGATGATTGTCGCCGTTACCAATCAAAACATCGACAACCACGCGTCGTATTGCCTCGGCGATATCGGCGCGGGAATCCGTGCTGAACCTCCGGACCATATTGAGGACGGTGTCGGTGGTACCCATCGTATATTTGAATATGTCGAGCGCTCCGAGGACCTGGCCAGCATCTTCGATATGGATGCGCGCGTCATCGTCGGATCGGTCGAATCGTCGAACTACCAGGACGCTGTCACCGTGAGCGAGAAATTCGCCGGGGATGCCCTCTACGGCATTGCGGGGAACCAGCCGACAAGTAGCGGTATTCACACCGACGGCGCTCGCGAGTTGCATGGCAGCATACTCAACCTCCGGCAGTCCAGGATATTCCTTGGCCGGAAGCTTGATGATGCAGCGACCGCTCGATCCTCGTCCCGGCAGTGTCAAACGATCGCCGCTGATGTCGCCTGTCAACTTGAGCTGGACACCAGCCAGGGAAAATTTCACCACGCCTTGGGGATAGGCCGTGGGGAGGCCTCTTACTCGCTCCAGATCAAGTGGGCCCGCCGATCTAATGTCATCTGTTTCCGGGCTGACGATAACTGCACCTGGCAAGTCGCCACCGAGTCTGGTCATGACATCGAACTGGTCGTGATCCCCCGGCCCCATCTCGGTGAGAACCAGATCACGCAGTGCACCTTCGGGAAGCAGCCCGGCAAACCACGGGGGAAGTGCCCCTCGAAGCGCAATTTTGTCACGGCGACTTGCAAGCCGCCGCCTGGTCTCCTCGTCGGACCTGGTGTCGTACCATGCGAGACTGAGAATTGGCCGATTGGGCTCGCGCAAATATCCTTCGCTTACTACGAACGAAACACCGCCTTCGGCATCCCTGCTCAACGTTCCAACGCGGAGAGGATTCTGATCGTGATCGAGAAGGAAGACGCCGAGGACTGCCGCAGTCTTGGCCATCAGCGCTCGCCCTCATCGTCGCCGAGATCTACGAAAAGATCGTCGAAGGCCGAGGTGACGTCACCCTTGCTGGACGGCCGTGGTGTGCGCCGTAGCAGGGCTTCGACCTCTGCCGTGTGGGCCCGCGGCACAAGCATTAAATTGATCCCGAGCGCATCGCAGATTTCCACCAGCAGGGTCAGTCGGTCGCGGCCCCATCGATCCTGAACAAGATCGCGTTCGAACTCGGATATGCGTACCGCGTTACGACCGACCCGGGATGCTAGGTCGCGCTGGGTCATACCGGCGTCGAGGCGCGCCTGCCTGATCTGGCGGCCAAGTGATACAAAAGGCGAGTTCGACATACGGATTTCCGTAACATACCTACAAGATTACCGAAATTCCGTAACAGTCAGGCCTTACCTAGTCAACGGAATTCCGTTAGTTTTGGCTCGAAGTTACGGAATTCCGTATCCTTCTACGAGCTGCGCTCATTACTGCCAGATTGGCTCGGTCCGTCACTTCCGCTGCTTTGAGTTCCCTGCTCAAAGGGCTATTCCCCCAAGGGCGGCCCACCCGGCTGGGCCAGAGGAGGACGGCCCTGAAAATCAATTTTTACGGATCGTTAGGCGAGCGGCTGGGCCGCGAGATCGACCTGGAAGTGCCGGAAGGCACGCGCACGGTCGCGCAGCTGCGCCAGCTCCTGGCGCTCAGGTTTCCCGACGTCTCCGGAGAGCTGACGGCCCGGACCCGGGCCTGCGTAGGCGAAACGCTGGTCGCCGACGACTATGGCTTCGCAAGCGACGATACCGTCGAATTTTTCCCCCCGCTGTCCGGAGGCTAGGAGTGACCTGCACCACGCGCCTTGCAGCCGACAGCTTCGATCCGGTCGAGGAATATCGTCTCTTCAGCGACGCCAGCGGAGGCGAAGGCGCGATCGTCAGCTTTGCCGGACTTGCCCGGCCCAGCTCCGCTGAGGGCGTCGAAGTGGTCGGGCTTTACCTTGACCATCACCCGACGATGACAAAGGCGTCGCTCGAGGTCATTGCCGGGCGCGCCGCGGCTAAGTTTGATGTAACGAGGATCCACGTCGTTCATCGCTGCGGTCGCATCGAGCCGGGGGAGGCAATCGTGTTCGTGGCGACCGCCGCACGTCACCGCCGGGCTGCCTTCGATGCCGCGGAATTTGCGATGGACCTCCTCAAGACGGAGGCCGTTTTCTGGAAACGCGAGGACGCGGTTGACGCTTCACGCTGGATTGAGCCAACGACCGGCGACCATGTGGACCGGGCGCGGTGGAGCGATTGAATGGCCGGAATTGACGAAAGCCTGACTTTTCACCCGTTGCGGATCGCCGTCCTGGCCATATCCGATACGAGGACGGAAGCGACCGATACCAGCGGCGCATTGCTTGCCGAACGCCTGGCCGGTGCCGGCCATGAACTCGCGGCGAGAAAGCTTGTGCCTGACGATATCGAGGCAATCCGCGGGATCGTGCGCCAATGGTCCGACGATCCCGCGATCGACGTCATCATCACTACCGGTGGAACCGGCTTTGCACCGCGGGACCTGACCCCCGAGGCCGTGAAGCCGATGTTTCGCCGGGAGATGGAAGGATTTTCGATCCTGTTCCACCAGGCGAGCCTTGAGACCGTCGGCGTCTCGACGCTGCAGTCGCGCGCCTTCGCCGGCCAGGTCGACGATACATTTGTCTTCTGCCTGCCCGGGTCGACGGGTGCCTGCCGCGACGGCTGGGACAGGGTTCTCGCGCTCGAGCTCGACAGCCGCTATCGCCCCTGCTCGCTCGCCGGCCAGATCCCGCGCTTGAGGGAGGTCTGCGCATGACCGGCCTCAGCCATATCGACCCGGATGGCCGGGCGCGAATGGTCGACGTTAGCGCGAAGGACGCGACGCAGCGCACCGCGGCCGCGACCGGTGAGCTGCGCTGTGCACCGGACACGCTTCGCCTTGCAAGGGAAGGAAAGACGCCCAAGGGGGCGGTCATGCAGACCGCGGAGCTTGCCGGCGTCATGGCAGCCAAGAAGACCGCGGAGCTCGTGCCGCTCTGCCACCCTCTTTCCCTCACCCATGTCGAGGTTCGGATAGATCCCGATGAGACGCTCCCGGGGTTCCGGGTGGCAGCGGAAGTCCGGACGGTCGCGCAGACCGGGGTCGAGATGGAGGCGCTAACGGCGGTGTCAGCCGCCTGCCTTACCCTGTTCGACATGCTAAAAGCGGTGGACCGGGAAATGAGCATCGAGGCTGTTCGCGTCACCGCCAAGTCGGGCGGACGGTCGGGAAGCTGGTCCAGGGCATGATCTCCTACGAGCAGGCTGCGCAGGTCGTGGCGGAAGCCGCGAAGCCGCTTGGCAAGGAAATGGTGCTCCTGGCCGAGGCCCAGCACCGCGTTCTCGCCGAGCCGGTCATCGCCGGGGTCGATTCTCCGCCTTCCGACGTGTCGGCAATGGACGGCTATGCGGTGAGGGAGGAGGACCTCGGCGCCCTTCCCTGCAGACTGGAGCTGGTCGGCTCTTCCTATGCCGGGTCAGCGAGCGGCGGGGTCGTTGCGCCAGGGACGGCTGTCCGCATCTTCACCGGTGCACCGGTGCCCGAGGGCGCCGACCGTGTTGTCATCCAGGAGGTCGTCCGCCGCGAAGGTGAGTTTGCAGCGATCGACGCGCACCCCGGGCCATCCAGGCATATTCGGCCGAGGGGATCGGACTTTCAAACAGGTGACCAGCTGCTCGAAGCCGGGGCGTTTCTTGACTACCGGCAGCTGGTCGCCTGCGCGGCCGCCGACCTCGCCGAGCTTTGCGTGTGGCGCCGGCCAAGGGTAATTGTCCTGGGAACCGGCGACGAGCTCGCAGCTCCGGGCACGGCCAGGGACAGGCCGGGCTCCATTCCCGAAAGCCTCTCTTTCGGAATTGCCGCGCTGGCGCGCGACTGGGGGGCGGAGGTGGTCGGGACGCTCAGCCTTTCAGACGACCTTGCCCGCATGAGCAAAGCTGCAGCCGAGGCACTCGGCAAGGCGGACCTCGTCATCGTGACCGGGGGAGCCTCGGTTGGAGAAAGGGATTTCGCAAAGGCCATGTTCGAGCCGGAAGGCCTCGAGCTCCTATTCTCCAAGGTGGCGATCAAGCCGGGAAAGCCGGTCTGGCTTGGCCGGGCGAGGAACAGGCTTGTTCTTGGCCTTCCTGGTAATCCAAGCTCGGCGCTTGTCACTGCAAGGCTGTTCCTGGCGCCACTGGTCGCTGGCCTGTCGGGGCGCGACCCCGAAGTGGCCCTTGCATGGAGAAGGCAAAACCTGCTCTCGCCACTCCCCGCCTGCGGGGAGCGCGAGACATTCCTGAGGGCGCACGCGGTGCAGGACGAGGTCGAACCTGAATCCAACCAGGACAGCGGGGCGCAGAAGGTTCTTGCCGGAGCGGACCTGCTGATCCGCCGCCGGGCCGGCGCACGCCCGGCAGAGGCCGGCTCTCCCGTCTGGGTGCTGGATTTCTAGCCGCCGATCATCGCTTCCGCGGTCGAAAGGTCGGCGGGGCTGTTGATGTTGAAGAAGGGATCGCGATCGCCAGCGGGCCATTCCACCGTGGCGAAACCAAGATGGTGCGCAAATCCGCGAAGCGAGTTCTGGCCGGATTGCCGATAGGCGTCGATCTCCTCCACCGCCTCGTTCCGCCACAAGCTGCACACCGGGTAAAGCTGCCCGCCGCTTGCAGCGACCGCAGCCCGGTGGTCGCCGATACCATCAGCCAGGCGAGAGGGAAGGTCGCCTGGAAGAAATGGCATGTCGCAGGCCATGAGAAGCAGGCCCTGCCGGCCTCCCCCGCCCGACCAGCGAAGCGCCGCCGCAAGGCCGGCGAGGGGACCTTCGATCCCGGGCTCGTCGCCAATGAATGGGAGGTCGAGTCCATCGAGCTGGTCCGTCGAGCGAACCACCGCGACGACATGGTCCGACCAGCCTCGGGCCATTGCATGGCTGCGCTCGATGAGGCTTTGCCCGCCAAGCCGAACCAGCGGCTTTGCGCCGCCCATCCTGCTCCCCTCGCCGCCGGCGAGGATCGCGATCCCGATATCCTCAAGACCCGTCATGCGAAGACCAGCTTGGCGCCGGCGATGACCAGCACGAGGCCCAGTCCCTGGAGAAGCCTCGGCTTTGGAAGGCGGGTGGTGCCCAGCCAGCTTCCAACCAGCCCGCCGGCAAGGACCGATGCGGCAAGGACGGGAAGTTCGGCCGGGAGCGCCCGGACCGAGGAAAGATTGCCGGCCAGCCCCGAGATGGAGTTGAGCAGGATGAAGCCTGCAGCGACCCCCGACGTGCGCCTGGCGTCCTCCCAGCGAAAAAGGATGATGAGCGGGCTAAGGAAGATCCCGCCCCCGGTCCCTGTCAGCCCGGCCAGAAGGCCGAGGACCGCGCCAACCGGGATTGCGATCCATGGCGTGACGGACTGGACATGCTGCCCGGCAAGGCGGGCCGGCTGCCAGAAGAGGCGTATCGCAGCGACCCAGAGGAGCGCACCGACCATCGGCCTGTAGATTTCGGCTGGCACATGGATCCTTCCGCCGATGAAAGCGGCGGGGATTGCCGCCGCAGCGAATGCAGCGAGCAGCCTGAGGTTGGTCTGGCCGGCATGCCAGTAGCGCCAGCTGGCGAGGCCGGCGACGACGAGATTGAGAGCAAGTGCGGTTGGCCTCATCACCTCGGGCGCGACCGAGAAAAGCGCCATGATGGCAAGATAGGCCGAAGCCCCGCCATGCCCGACCGTCGAATATAGCGCTGCCGCAAGTCCCATCAGCAGGGCGATCGCGACGAGGCTTGAGGCGTCCATTTTCCCCCGGATATTCGATCCCGGCCCAAATCCGGCCGGCTCGAAAAAATGCGTTAAAGCGGCGCGAACCCGTCAGGTCATGAGGTAGATGGCGACGATCACGCAAATGACCGTGACGACCACCCAGATGATCGGCCAGCCTTCGCCCTCGCCTTCACGCGAGGACGTCGTTTCGATCGGCGCCGGCGATGCATTCCTGGTATCGAACACCGTCTCCGTGGTGCTCTTGAGCGCCGGGTTCAGGGGAGCTTCTTCAGGCTTGTCCCGGGTGGCTTCGCTCATCGGCCTTTCCTCCTTCAGACATATACTGATGGGAGTGGGTCGGGCAGGCGTCAATCGTCAGGCGCCAATGGACCATCGCGGTAAGGCAGGCAGTGCCCGGGTCTTCTGCCTCCTTGATCGCCGACGTCAGCGTCGCCCAGTCATCCTCGCTTGCAAAACGACCGAACTCCGAAATGGCGCCGCGCACAAAGGAGGTCGTGCTGAGGCCCTCCGCTGCCGCCGCCGTTTCGACCGCGGCGGCGAGCTTCGGGTCAAAGGCCTTGAGCCATGGCCCGAATTCGCCAGACCCGGCCCTGGCGGCTGCAAGCAGGTCGCCGAGCATCGCCATCAGCTGGCTTCCGCGTTGATGACAACGCCCTCCACATTACCCTGGGCGGCAAGGGTCGCGACATAGCGGGCTGACTGCACCGACCAGCTGCGCGCCTCCAGCATGTCGGCGATCCTCTCGCTCACCATCTCAAACGGGATGGTGCGACCGGGGAGCCGCCGCTGGAGCCTGAGGACATGCCAGCCGAAGCGGGATCGGACCGGCTCCGCGCCCGTCTCGCCATCGCCGAGCGTCTCGAGTGCAAGCTGGATTGCCGGAACCAGTTCGCCGCGGCGTACCTGGCCAAGCGAGCCGTCCTGCTTTGCCGAGGCGCACCCGGACATGGTCCTCGCCGCACGGGCAAACGCCGCCTGGTCATTTCCGACCTCGGCGGCGATCTGCCGCGCCCGCTGCTCGGCGCCAAGCCAGCTTTCCTCGTCGTCGCCGTCGGGCTCG
>CAZQLI010000030.1:0-9922 GCA_964594145.1 uncultured Sphingomonas sp.
TAGTCGAGCCTGAGGTCGATGGTGACGATCGGCTGGAAATGGCCAAGCGCCATCCAGATGGAGCCGCCGCCACAGGTATCGAGCAGGCTGACGATGGCGCCCGAGGCAAGAATGCCTTCTTCTTCAATGCCTACCAGCTCCTCGCGCCACGGGAGCGCAAGCTCGATCCAGTTTTCCGCCGATGCCCGGTACTCGAGGCCGAGTGCCCGGCCATGGCCGACATGGCGCGCCATCTCGAAGAAGCGCTCCGGGTCGAAGCCGGCCTGCCCGGTCATGCCGCGGCCAGGCGTGCTGCGGTGTTGTGAACCAGGGCGATCATGTTGGGAACGCCCTGGGTCCGGTTGGACGACAGTTCGCGGGTGAGGTTGAAGGGCCCAAGCAGCGCGGCGATGTCGAGCGCCGCTATCTCGGCCGGCTGGCGGTCCTGGACCGCCGCGATGACGAGTGCGACGACCCCCTTGGTGATCGCGGCGTTGCTGTCGGCGAGGAAGTGCAGTCGGCCATCGGGGAGCCTGGTCGGGTAAACCCAGGTCGAGGACGAGCAGCCACGGACCTTGGTCGCGTCGGTCTTCAGCGCGTCGGGCATCGGCTCGAGCTTGCGCCCGAGCTCGATCAGGAGCCGGTAGCGGTCCTCGCTGTCGAGGAATTCATACTCGTCGGCGATATCGTCGAGATTGGGCAGCGCGGTCATTTGCTCCCGCGCCTAGCGCGAGGATGGCCCGGAGTCATCTAGCGGTCGCGCAATTCCTCGATCTGCCGGGCCAGCGAGTTTTCCTTTTCGACCGTGATCCGCTCGAGGACCTTGATCCGTTCCTTGAGCTCGCCGACCTCTTCCTTGAGTCGGAGATTTTCTGCCCGCTCCTCGGCCGAAAGCGAGCCATCATCCCTGTGACGATGTCCATATTTTGCCCGAAGTACTGATGCGATCATCACTGCGACGACAATGATCGCCACCATTTCAAAGGGATTCACTGGACCTGGTCTCCTCTTTCGAGGCGCGGGGTGCGCAGCGCCTCAATCTGGGCGGCGGTTTCGATTCCGCCATCCGTCACGATCTTTTCCAACACCCTGACCCTGGCTTCAAGCTCCGCGTTCGACGTTGCATATTGCGCCGCCTTCTCGGCTGCCGCCAGGGCATCAATCTCCAGCCGGCGCTCCTTCAAGGCGAACCAGCGCCGCACCAGGTAGATCAAAAGCAGGCTCGGAAAGCCGACCGCGATCAGCAGGCCGATGGTTTCACCCGGGCCCATCAGGCATGGCCTCCCTTGTCGACGTTGAGCGCGTCGATCTCGGCCGAGAGCCGGTGCGGCTTGTCGGTGACGATCCGTTCCATCGTCTCCAGCCTGTCCTTGATCGACCCCAGCTCGGCTCGAAGGCGGGCGTTCTCGGAGGTCAGCAGGCTGATCCGTTCGGCCGTTTCCTTGTCCTTTTGCGGGTGGAGCGGCCGGCCCCAGCTGGTCTCGAGGGGATAGCCATTCTTGATTCGAAGCCAGGTCGTGAAGACCCAGCCGCCGACCGACACGACGACGATGGTGGTCACCAGCGGTAGCGCGGTGCCGAGAAATTGGAAAATCTGGCCCAGTTCTGGATCCACTTCAGTCCCTCCTGCCTTGCCCCGGCGTCGCCGGCGATCCAGCCGGGCGAGCGGGCTCTCCTATACCAAAGCGATACTGGTCGGGTTCGGCCATGCCGGACGAGCGGGCAACCGCCTTATGTCCAGGGCTCCCCCCGACAGGCTAGCGCAGCTGCTCGATCTCCCTTGCAAGGCTGCGATTTTCCGTCGTCACATAGCTCTCGATGTCGCCGAGGCGCCGGTCGATGTCACGCAGGTGGCTCCGGATGTTCCGTGCCGTGCGTGCAGGCGAGGCGCGGACGCCCTGCCAGAAGCGCTGCTCTTCCTTGTCGCCGAGTGCCAGCTCGCGCGGCTGGTCCTCGGCGATGAGCCCGGCAACGAAATAGAGTGGCAGGACGCTGCCGCCGCTCATCACGACCGCGCTGACGAACATGATCCTGACCAGGGTCACGTCGAGGCCGGTATAGTCGGCAATTCCCGAGCAGACGCCCATGAACTTGCCGTTGCGCTTGTCGAGGTAGAATTTCGTCCTGCTGGGAGGCTGGGTCATCTTACTGCTCCCCGTCGCTCAGTAGGCGCTGGCCGGCCCGCTCAGGCAGGCTGTGCTGGCGCCAGTTGGGATTCTCGGCGGTCATGATCCGCTCGATGGTCTGCAGCCGGTCATCGAGGCGCCGGGCCGCATCATGAAGCTCGTCGAGCAGCTTCTCGTCAGAACCGGTCAGCGTCGCGGCCGTCTTCCACTTGGTGATGTAATGGAAGATCACCCACGGCAGGCCAATGAACAAAATCGTGCAGATGATAATCGGTAGAAAAACGTCTTCCACTTACGCCCCCTTGGCCTTGAGTGCTGCCTTCATTGCCTCGAGCTCGGCGTCGATCTTGTCGGTTGCGCGAAGCTCGGCGATCTCTTCCTCGAGGCTCTTCGGCCCGGTCATCCCCAGGGCGTCCGCCCGTCCCTCGGCGAAGTCCGCCCGGCGCTCGAGCTGTTCGAAGCGGGAGAAGGCATCCTCGGTCCGGTTGCCATTGACCATCTCGCGGGCCCGGGCGCGGGTGACCGCGCTTTCGATGCGGGTTGCAATGGCGTTCTGGCGGGCACGCGCCTCGCGAAGCTTGCCCTGCAGCTTGGAGATGTCGGCCTCGTAGCCCTTCAGCGTCTCCTCGATCGAGGAAAGCTCGAGCCTCAGGCCCTCGGCCATGTCGGCCGCCTTCTGGCGCTCGATGAGCGCTGCCTTGGCCAGGTCCTCGCGCTCCTTGGATAGGGCGAGCTCGGCCTTTTCGGTCCAGCTGGCCTGCAGCTCGTCGAGGCGGACCAGCGCCCGCTTCATTTCCTTGCTGTCGGCAATCGAGCGCGCCGCGGATGCACGCACCTCGACCAGCGTCTCTTCCATTTCCAGGATGATCATGCGGATCATCCGGGCCGGATCTTCGGCACGGTCAAGCAGCTCGGTGAAATTGGCTGCGAATATGTCCCGCGTGCGGGAGAAAATGCCCATTAAGCACTCCAGCTACATTAGCCCTGTCAATTCACTTCTTGCAGGTTTCGTGCCAGAATGTCGCTTGCCACAAAAATCTGCGAAAAGTGAGAAAAAACCGGCAAAAACTAACCGAAATTTCTTGCCACATGGTGGGATTTAACACCAGATGTTGGCAGATGGAACGAGCCAATCAGTTTGTCGGCCAAAGCCTTGCATTCCTCGACGCGGTCGAGCGGGCGAGCCGTGCCGCGCCGCTCAATCGGCCGGTGCTGGTGATCGGCGAGCGCGGCACGGGAAAGGAGCTGATCGCGGAACGACTGCACCACCTGTCCTCGCGCTGGGCCGGGCCACTGGTGACGATGAATTGCGCCGCTCTTCCCGAGAATCTCATCGAGGCCGAGCTCTTCGGGCACGAGGCCGGGAGCTTCACCGGTGCGGCCAAGACCCGCCACGGCCGGTTCGAGGAAGCCGATGGTGGAACGCTTTTCCTCGACGAGCTCGCGACCCTGTCGTCTCCCGCTCAGGACCGTCTCCTTCGCGCGGTCGAATATGGCGAGGTTACCCGGATTGGCGCGTCCAAGCCGATCCAGGTCGACGTGCGCATCGTCGCCGCGACGAACGAGCATCTGCCGAGGCTCGTCGAGGAAGGACGATTCCGTGCCGACCTCCTCGACCGGCTTAGTTTCGAAGTTGTCACCCTTCCGCCGCTAAGGGCCCGGAAGGGCGACGTGCCGCTGCTCGCCGAGCATTTCGGGCGGCGGATGGCCGTCGAACTCGATTGGTCGAACTGGCCCGGCTTTTCAGAGAAGGCCGTGGCGGAGTTCGAGAATTACCGCTGGCCCGGCAATGTCCGCGAGCTTCGGAACGTGGTCGAGCGGGCAGTCTATCGGCACGATGATCCCGAGCGGGCGATCGAGGCCATCCAGTTCGACCCGTTCGCATCGCCATGGACCCTGAGCCACGACCCGGCCGGGGCGGTGGAGGTGGCAGCACATTCCGGGGCCCACCCGGTTTCGGCGCACGCCGAGCAAGCGCCGGCAGAGGCTGCGGAGCCGGCGCACCCGACGACGACCGATGATCTTCGCGGCGCGGTCGCCGCCTATGAAAAGGCGCTGCTCGAGGACGCGCTGGCGCGCAACCGCTTCAACCAGCGCGCAACCGCAAGCGCGCTCGGGCTAAGCTATGACCAGCTTCGCCATGCCATGAAGAGGCACCAGCTAGCCCTTTCCAGCTGACCGGCTGCGATCCCCGCCGAAATATGATATGGAACCCGGTGGGGGATCCTTTCGCAGAGTCGGGAGGCTGACGATGAAGAAATTGTCCTTAACCCTGCTTGCGCTGGCCGCATTTCCCGCATCGGCCGCCGCCTCGTCCCTGACGTTCGGAAGCAGCTTGGCGCAAAGCTGCTACCTCGCGGCAGAGGATCGCGATATCGGCAGAGAGGCCATGGATGCCTGCAACCGGGCCCTCACCGAGGAGGCGCTGACTGAGCGTGACCGCGTCTCGACTCACGTCAATCGCGGCATACTCTATCTCAACCGGTCCGACCTTCGGGCGGCCAACGCGGATTTCGATGCAGCACTGGCGCTCGATTCCCAGGAGCCGGAAGCATGGCTCAACAAGGCGATCGGCTATGTCAGGGTCGGGCAGACCGCCGACGCGCTGCCGATGATCCAGAAGGCATTGGACTTGAAGACCCGTCGCCCGGCCGTCGCCTATTACGTGAGGGCGCTGGTCCTCGAGGACAGCGGCAACATCGCCGGCGCCTATCGCGACCTCAGGATGGCGCAAAAGCTGGAACCGAAGCTCAAGGCTGCGACGGTCGAGCTCGGCCGGTTCCAGGTCCGTCGCTAACGGCTCCAGCCGTTCCCCGGCGTTCGCCGCTACTGGCGGCCATTCGCCGCGACCCCTCTCGTCACGGCCGCGCTCGGCGGTTTGCTCCCATCGGTGCGGACGTGTTACGACCAAGCCGGCCGCCGGCAATTTCACCGTCGTTGACATGGATGGAGCCGACGGCCCTCCGCAGCGTTACCGCTCGGGGCATTTCAAATTCTCCGGAGACGATCCATGGCTTTCACGCTTCCCGACTTGCCGTTCGAGCGCGGCGCGCTCGGTCCTCACATGTCCGCCGAGACGCTCGAATATCACCACGGCAAGCATCACAAGGCCTATGTCGACAAGGCCAACGGCCTGCTCGGTGACACGGATCTCGAGGGAGCATCGCTAGTCGAGGTAATCCGGGCGGCTCACCAGCGCGGCGACAAGCCATTGTTCAACAATGTTGCCCAGATCTGGAACCACAGCTTCTTCTGGCAGTGCCTTGCTCCCGAGGGAGCAACCCGGCCGTCAGGCAAGCTGCTGGAGATGATCAACTCGGATTTCGGTGGCGAGCAGCAGCTCCTCGAGCAGCTGGCCAAGGAAAGCATCAACCATTTTGCGAGTGGCTGGGGCTGGCTGGTCCTCAACAACGGCAAGCTCGAGATAACCTCGCTCCACGATGCCGACACGCCGGTCGCCCACGACATGACGCCGCTGTTGACGATCGATGTGTGGGAACATGCCTATTACATCGACTATCGCAACGATCGCGCGAAGTTCGTGAACACTGTACTCGGGAAGATCATCAACTGGGACTTCGTCGCCCGCAACCTCGACGGGGAAGGCACGCGACGCGCCGACCAGGAACAGCGCGAGAGCGCCGAGGCGGCGGCACCGCTCACTGCTTGAGCCGATAGCCTGACCGGAAAATCCAGACGATGGCGGCGAGCGGTATGACTACCGCCGCCGCCATCACTGCGATGCTCGCCCACAGCGGCACGTCGCTCACCCCGAAAAAGGTCCAGCGATAGCCTGCGACAAGGTAGAGGATCGGGTTGAGGAGCGTGACCGTGCGCCAGGGCTCGCCGATCTCGCCGACGGAGTAGAAGACGCCGCCGAGGAAAGTGAGCGGTGTCACGACCAGCAGCGGGATGACCTGCAGCTGCTCGAAGTTGCTCGCCCAGATGCCGATGGCGAAGCCGAGCAGGCAAAAGCCCGTCGAAATGGCGACGAGGAACAGCAGCATCAGCACCGGGTGGGTGACCCAGACATCGACGAACAGCGTGGCGGTGGCGAGCGTCACCAGGGCGAGGATGACGGCCTTGGTGGCTGCGGCACCGACATAGGCGGCGACGGTCTCGAGCGGCGAAAGCGGGGCGGAGAGTATCTCGTAGATGGTGCCGGTGAACTTGGGAAAGAAAATGCCGAAGCTCGCGTTCATCAGCGCCTGGGTAAGCACCGACAGGAGGATGAGGCCCGGCACGATGAAGCTTCCGAACGGGATCCCGGCCATGTCGCTCATCCGGCTGCCGATCGCGGAACCGAACACGAGGAAATAGAGCGCGGTCGTGATGACCGGCGTAACGAGGCTCTGCCACAGCGTCCTGCCCCAGCGCGCCATCTCGAAGCGATAGATTGCCTTGACGCCGTGGAGGTTCATGCAGCGCGTTCCTCGTGAACGAGGCTTACGAAGATATCCTCGAGGCTCGACTGGTGGGTCGCGAGGTCCTTGTAGCCAATGTGAAGCTCGTCGAGACGCCGCATCAGCTGCGGGATCCCGCTGTGATCGGCATGGCTGTCGAACCGGTAACAAAGGGTGTGCCCTTCGTCTTCCAGCGCGAGGCCTGGTTGCCCAAGGCCTTCCGGGACCGCGTCCAGGGGCTCGTCGAGCGTGATCTTGAGCGTTCGCTGGCCCATCTGGGCCATCAGCGCCTTCTTTTCGCCGAAGGCGACCAGTTCCCCCTTGCGGATCACCCCGACACGGTCCGCCATCTCCTCGGCCTCCTCGATATAGTGGGTCGTGAGGATGATGGTCGTGCCGCCGGCCCGCAACTTCCGGACGAGCTCCCACATGTCGCGGCGAAGCTCGACATCGACTCCCGCGGTCGGCTCGTCGAGGAACAATATGTCGGGCTCGTGGCTCAGGGCCTTGGCGATCATCACGCGCCGCTTCATGCCGCCGGACAGCTGGCGCATTTCCGACTTGCGCTTGTCCCACAAGGTGAGCCGCCTCAGGATTTCTTCGATCTTGGCGTCGTCCCGCGGCTTTCCGAAGAGGCCGCGGGAGAAGCTGACGGTCGCCCAGACCGTTTCGAAAGCGTCGGTCGTCAATTCCTGCGGCACGAGGCCGATCCTGGTCCGGGCATTGCGGAAATCATCGAGCCAGTGCCTGCCGTCGACCAGGACGCGTCCGCTCGTCGCGGTCACGATCCCGCACACGATGTTGATGAGCGTGGTCTTTCCAGCGCCATTGGGCCCGAGAAGTGCAAGTATCTCGCCCTTGTGAATGTCGAGGTCGACGCCCTTCAGCGCCTCGGTGCCGCTTGCATAGGCCTTGCGGAGCCCCTCGATGCTGATGATCGGGTCGGTCATTCCACCGGTCCCGGCTCGACGGGCTTGGCCTGGTCATCGGTGGCAAGGCCGTGGCGCATCAGCATCGGGACATTGGCGACCGCGAACAGCAAGGTCGCTGGGATCGCGCCCCAGAGCTTGAACCCGATCCAGAAGTCCGTGCTCGAGTTGCGCCAGACCAGCTCGTTGACGACTGCCATGACCGCGAAAAAGATCGCCCAGTTGCGCGTGAGCTTGCGCCAGCCTTCCTCGTCCAGCCCGGGATAGGCGCTTCCAAGGACCAGCTTCAGCAGCGGCCGGCCGGTTGCAAGGCCGAACGTCAGCAGCGCCGCGACGAGCGCGTAATAGATGGTGGGCTTCACCTTGATGAAAGTCTCGTTGTGCAGCCAGATGGTCAGCCCGCCAAGGACCACCACCATCACCCCCGAAAAGAGGAGGAGAGGGGAAAGATAGCGGTAGCGTATCGCGGCGAAGACGAGGGCCGCCACCATCGCCGCCATGAACGCGCCGGTGGCAACGAAAATCTTCATCGCCGAGGGCACCGGGGCAAGGAAATTGACAAGGAAGAAGACGATGAGCGGGCCGACGTCGATCAGCAGCCGCGCGGTTCCGGTAGGCTCGCGCCCGGTTTCGATCTTCATGAGGAAAGTCCTGCAATTGCGCGGGCGACCGCCCTTGGATCGAACGGCCTGAGGTCGTCGACGCCCTCGCCGACGCCGATCGCGTGGATCGGCAGCCCGAATTTCTCTGCCGCCGCGACCAGGACGCCGCCGCGCGCGGTCCCGTCGAGCTTGGTCATGACGAGGCCGGTTACCCCGGCAAGTTCGCGGAAGACCTCGATCTGGTTCAGCGCATTTTGCCCTGTCGTCGCATCGAGGACGAGAATGACGTCATGTGGCGCCTCGGGATTGAGCTTGCCGAGGACCCTGCGCACCTTGGCGAGCTCGTCCATCAGGTGCGTCTTGTTCTGCAGGCGGCCGGCGGTGTCGACGATGAGCGCATCGATGCCGGTCGCGGTAGCCTGCTTGACCCCGTCGAACACGATCCCGGCCGCGTCGCCGCCTTCCTTGCCGGCAATAACGGGCGCCTTGATCCGCTCACCCCAGATCTTCAGCTGCTCGATCGCCGCTGCCCGGAACGTGTCGCCCGCTGCGAGCATCACGCCATAGTCCTGCTCCTGCAGCAGGTGACCGAGTTTCCCGATCGTGGTGGTCTTGCCCGAGCCGTTGACGCCGATGACCAGAATGACATGCGGCCGGGGAAAGCCCCAGACGTCGAGCGGCTTTGCAACCGGGGCCAGTATCTTCTCGATTTCCTCGGCGAGGATCGTCCTCAGGCCCCGCTCGTCGAGTTGTTCAAAGCGCCTCGCCGCGATGGAATCGCGGATACGCTTCGAGGCTTCCGGCCCGAGGTCGGAGGCAATCAGCGCTTCCTCGATATCGTCGAGGGTCGACGTGTCGAGCGCCGCTTCCTTGACCAGCCCGCTCAGATTCTCGCCGAGACGGTCCGCCGTTTTCCTGAAGCCGCCTGTCAGGCGTTCGAGCCAACTCATTCAAATATCCCGATCAGCATGTCCTGGTCGCGTCCCGTAATCCGCGCTGTTCCAATGTCCCCACGCCCTGCGCCGGCGATTCGGACAGGGGCGAAACCGTCGCAATGGCCTTTCCCCTGGTTTTCGACCAGCACGGCCTGGGCCGAGCCGACAAGGCTGTCGAGCCAGCGCGCACGGCGCCGCGCGGCGGCCTCGCGCAGGCGCGCCGCGCGCGCCTTGACCGTCTCGCGCTCGAGCTGCGGCATTCGCGCCGCCGCCGTCCCGGGCCTCGCCGAAAAGGGAAAGACATGGGCCGCGACGATGTCGCAGTCGTCGAGCAGGCGAAGGCTGCCAAGCGCCGCCTCTTCGCTCTCGGTCGGGAAACCGGCGATGAGATCGGCACCGATCGTGACATCGCCGCGGGCGGCCTTCAGCCGCTCGACCGTCCGAACGGCGTCGGCCCGAAGGTGGCGCCTCTTCATCCGCTTGAGGACGACGTCGTCGCCGGCCTGGAGCGAGAGGTGGAAATGGGGGAGGAGCCTCGGCTCGCCGGCGACGAGCTCGAGGAGCGCCCCGTCGATCTCGACGCTGTCGAGCGACGAGAGCCTGAGCCGCCGCAGCTCCTTGAGGTCGACAAGCAGCTTCTGGCACAAGGGACCAAGACCCCCCTCATAGTCGGTGATGTCGACGCCGGTGAGGACGATTTCCCTTGCGCCGTTATCGAGCTCGCGGGCTACCGCGTCCCGCACGGCCTCGTAGGGAAGCGAGCGGCTCGGGCCGCGCGCCTGCCAGATCGAGCAGAAGGTGCAGCGGTGGTCGCAGCCGGTCTGCACCGCGACGAAGCTGCGCACCTTGCCCTGGAAGCCGGCGGGGACGGGTGCATTGGCGATATGCCCGCTCGTCGTGGGCGAAGTAGAGGCTCGGCAGCTCGATGCCACGCTCCTCGTCGAAGCG